>CACZPV010000080.1 GCA_902783065.1 uncultured Ruminococcus sp. | reverse complement strand
TGATTGCCGATAGAATAATCGTCATCAAGATGTGCCTCCTTCAATATCATTAATACCTATATGTTTGATATGCATTGATTATATCATTCGTTTCCTACTTTGTCAATAGGAAATATAGAATTTTTTATAAAATTTTAAAATAATATTTCCGCAGCCTATAGCAAAGAGGAATTTGGATAAAAAAATTTCGCCGATTGCAGACGGCGAAATTTTATAATATGGATAATGAATATTACTTTTTAATAAGTTCCTTTTCCATTACATAGTCGTTCATATAATATCCGTTTCCTATGGGATTGTCCTCTATGGCGATTTTTCTGAAACCGAGTTTCTCATAAGCAGCAATACTTCCTGCATTATAACGATTGACGTTTAAGAAAATATTATGCATACCGGATTGTATGGTTTGATCGGCTATAAAGCGAATACTGTCTTTTGCCAGATGATTTCCGCGAAAATCTTTCTGAATATAAAGTTTACTGAGGTATGTTTTTCCGTCTTTTGGGTAATATCCGAAGAAACCTGCTCTCTTTCCGTCTTTGAGTACAAAGTAATATTGATATCCGCTTTTTATTTGCTGACGGATCGCATTGGGCGACTGAAATTTGTCGATCATATAGTCATTCTGTTCTGGTCCGAGAATAGGGTCGTAATGCTCCTTAACAATCGATGAAGCAAGCACTGAGAGTTCATCAGTTGTTGTATCTGTTACTTTTTCAAATTCTGTCATAATTATTTCCGCCTTTTTGGTCATCTTTCCGGTATACATGTCAATGTCCGGAACACATAAAAGCTTATTCTTCCGCAGTATCTTCAAGCTGGTTTTCTGTTACAGGTTCAATGCCAAGTGCCTGAATCCTGCCGCGTATGTTTTCATTATCGTAGCTGCTGAGAATCAACTGTAAGCTGCGTTTGTCAAAATCAGAAAGTTCTGTTTTTTCTGCAGCAGAGAGGAAAAGATCCATTATTTTTTCTTCATCTTCTCCAAACGCCTTGATACCAATGGTAGGACCGTCAAGAATAAGAAATACAATTATCATTCCTACTGCGGTCAGGTTATCTTCTGTCAGTCCTTTTTCCAGAAGATCCATAACGTCTGCTTTCCGGAAACATGTAATTGCCGAATAGCCCGGATGAATGGTGTTTTTTATACCTTCATACAGCAGCCATTCTTCTATTTCGTCAGATTCCGGTTCTAATGCATCTACAGCCACAATTTTTCCCCATCCGTCAGCACGTTTTGCCATTTCAAAAACAAGATCATTGGCATTATCCATGCTTTCTACTGCCCATGTGCAATACAGTGTAAATTCGTTGCAGGCAGCAAGATCAAGTATCGCTTCGACCAGTTTGTCGCTGAAATCTCCGAAAAGCGAAAGAATACACAGTCCCAGTTTGACACATTCTTTATTATTGGAATTGACCGTAAGGTTCACGGCATAACGGAACATATTATTCGGGTCAAATACTTCCTGATTGGTCAGAATATAGTTCCGTACATTATTAACAAGGGTAATCATGCTGTTGCCGGTTTTTTCAAAATATTGTTTGGTTTTGACCTCAGAGGTTTCCGAACCTCTTGCAGCCTTTCGGATAATTTCTTCGAGTTCTCCGAGTTCTGTTTGTTCCGGCTGTTTGTGGTAAAGCATAATACCATCATAAGCACCGTCAAAAAATGGGTCGCCGTCTTCATCGACCTTCGGGCAGGGAAGATGAAATTCTTCAGGCAAAACGCCGTCGTCAAGATTTTCTCTGATATAATCGAGTACCGGATAATCAGGCATTTCTTCACTGTATGAAAAGTTTTCTTCGCTGACATCATATGTTTTATTAAGACGTTTCATAAATTGATCGGTGCCGTTTCTTTTATCAAATTTTTCTGCTATTTCTTTCGCCTTGTTATAGAAAAATTCTTTCAGGACGGGAATATCATAAATATTATCATCGGTAAGGATTTCTTCATCTTTATACGGCAGACGAAGTCTGATCTGAGAAGCGCCTTTGCGTTCAAGCTGGGACATAAAGTAATATGAACCTCTGTATATTTCAAACAGATCATTATAGTTGGAGTTTTCTGGAATAAATTCCATAAGTTTTTTCAGAATCTTAACTGCTTTATTCGGGTCTGTATGAGCAAATATTGTCATACAGACACTTTTTTTCGAAGTAAGGTTGCCTTCGTTGACATAATCACGGTTAATCAGGTGGTATGCTTTATTGGCAAATTGGTCAGCATGAACAAGATCGCCGTTTTCAAGGTAATATTCCGCTATATTAGTGAATGCACAGTGCGGCTGCTCAGCGCAGGTTAGTTTGCCATCGATCAGCGGCTGTGCCTTATTGATAACGTCTTTGATATCTTCCTGCATATCAATCATGTAAATAAGCTCTCCGGCAGTTTCACAGGCAACGCAATCGCTGAGTTCATCTCTTTTGCATTTCATCATTTCATCATGTGCCTGTTTAGCCGTAAGTCCGCAGAATATACCGTCTTTACCTAAATGAGGAGTAATAAAGCCCCATACACCGTCATAATAGGTTCGCAGGTTATAGTTGAATCGTTTACAGAAATCCTTATATTGCTGGTAAATGCTTTCAATTTGTGTAAGAGGGATCTGATAGAAGTCGCTGATATTACCGATAATCCACTTATATGTCCACATGAGATCGTGATTGTATTCTTCCTGATAATCGGGATGATCCTCAAAATAGGCTACGTATTCCGGAAACAGAATAATCGCCTGATAAGCATTTCCGTGCATAACATCTTCATTCATAAACTTATAGTAAAGCTGAAATGCTGCATCTGTATCCTGCTGTTCCTGTGCATAATCAAGTGCTCTCTTAATACCTTTTGCTCTTGGTTCTCCTCTTTCAAGTCCTTCAAAGAACTGTTCCTCATATTCTTCAATGTACATAGTATTTTCATCCTTTCTGTTTATATTTTTAGAGTATGATTTCAAGTTGGAAGCTTAAATAATTAACACAACTTCTTAATTCAGGATAATGCAGCAGCATCTCCGAAATCATATTTTTTATTAAGCAAATAATTAAAATGGTGATTATTGTCACGTTCATCAAATCTGTCAGCAATATACTTTGTTTTATTATAAAAAAACTCTCTGAGCTTTGACACAGAATAAACATTACTTTTTTTATAAAGCGGATCTTCTTTAAACGGAAAAATGAGCCTTGCTGTTTTCTGCTCTGTTCTTTCAAGATTCAGAAACAGATGATACGCGCCTCTGTAAAAATAAAACATCTCCAGCCCACATTCATTTGTATAACATATATTAAGTTGCCTGCGAAAGAATTTCAATGCTGTGGGCAGATCATAAAATGCCAGTACAGAAATAATCATCCCTTTATACTTCATCATAGATTTATCAGTGCCAAAGTCACGGTTTATTATTCTCAGCGATTTTACTGCATAATCTGCGGCAGTTACAATATCATTATGATTAAAATAGTAATCAGCAAAATTTGCATACGTATAATGCGGTACAACAGTGCAGCTCAGTTTTCCTGAGAATATACGATCGGCAGCTTTCAGGGCTTTCTGAACTTTTTTTTCAACAAAAAGATAATATGATGTTAAATCGTCAGCCTCTCCGGCAGCAGGTTCACTAAGTTCATCAAGCTGGCAATGCATCATAAGTTTATGTGCCTCCTCACATGATGAGCAAAGTGAAAAATTTTTTATTGCATATGTATCCATAAAATTCCATATTTTTCTGTAATAACTTCGTTTATTATATTTAAACCTGTCACAGTATTCCCCGTACTGACGATACATATTTTCAAGCTGTTCAAAGGTTACCTGATAAAAATCCTCGGCACTTCCTGCTATCCATTTAAAAGACCACATTAATGTATATTTGTTTTTTTCATGAAATTCCGGATGCTGCTCAAAAACAGACTGATATTCCGGAAAAATAATTACAGACTGAAATCCGTCACAATAAAACGTATCTTCTTCTATAAATACACCATAAAGCGTCAGTACATTTTCATAATCCTGCAATTCCATAGCTTTATCAATTGCATTGCGTATTCCTTTGCATTTAGGTTCTCCATGATCAAGCCCCTCAAAAAAACTATCTTTATATTCTTCATAATTCATCCAATCACCTCTTTTATACCAATTCCTGATAGAAAGCAGACTTGGATTTGCGGTAAACAGACTGCAAAGACTGTCTGTTTTTTATCAGGAGTCAGTATTATACACAGGTTCTGTTTTTGCTGCCAGTATGAGGGTGAAGTTATAACCTTGTTTAGTCCTGATTAATAACTCATAAGTCTATAAAGATTTTCGTTAAGTACTTTCATCTCATTATTAAGCAGCGGAAAATGACCCGACAGTAAAGCCTGTACATATAGTATTTCTATATAGCAGCTTAGTTTATCATCATCGTCACAATTTATCAGTTTGCGTATAATAAGGTTATTTGTATTCAGATAAAGGTAGGCTACGGTGGAAGCAGCGATATCGTTTTCAAATGAATCTAACATTCCCATAAATACATTATTTGCCTTTTGTTTCGATCTTTTTATCTGACGTGCTTTATATGCTTTTTCGTTGATAGTATAAAGTGTCGGTATCTCAAACGGACGAAACTCCTTAAGTACAGGTTTGCAGTCATACTTTTTCAGTATCCTTGATGCAATCCTCAGAAGTTTATCTGCTGCCGGATCACCGTCAAATTCACTGTCATCAAGCATAAAATCAATATCCGCATCTGTCAGCTTTTGAATATCTGTCTTTCTGCTAATATCCGCAAGTTTGGTTATTATCGCATTTTCATATACATATCCTGCATTTATAAGAAGTTGATTCCTTTGTATATAAAGAGGTGCAAGCTGTCTGTACTGGTTTTCATCTGTTGTATAGAATGCTATTGAACCAAAGTCAAGGATATCTTTTCCTGTCAGATCTCCCATAGATGTATGGAAAATTATATACGGCAAAAGCAGATCGTCCAGTTCATTTCCTGATGCAATTACAGACTTCACTGCTAAGCTGTGAATACTGACAATTTTATAAAGAAGTCCCTTGTTGTTCAGATCAAGATCTTCAAAATAGTCGGCAATAATATCACCTATTTCATTTTTTGCCTTTTCCAGTTCTTCATCTTCATAAAAGTCTTCTCTTGAAGATGTAGGTTTCAGATTGTCTGTATTTATGATACATCTTATAAAGAAAGCCCATTCGGGAAGAAGCTTGTGACCATTTTCGGTCAGAAACATATTCTTCAGATAGATTCTGTGCATATTATGAACGTTAGCCGATACGGGATATGGCAATACATAAGCTATACCGTTGAACAAACCTGTCGGTGAACGAAGTGTAAAGCAATCCAGAAAGTTTTCACCAAGAAAGGTCTTGCCGAGTGTCATGCAAAGTTCTTTATTCTTTTCCGTGTCAAAATCAAATTTCAGATTAAGCCGGGTTTTTTCTTCCCCGTTAATCGTGTAAACAGGATATTTCAGAAATAGTCCGTAATAATAAATAAGATTAGCAATATTATCGCAGTTGTAATAATCATCAATGGTTCCGTCTTTTGATTTCTTATTGTTTTCAATAATAATCTCTGTACCTACAGCAATATCTGCATCAGATTCTTCAATCGTATAAGTGCCGTCTGCCATCCCCTTCCATTCAAGAACCGTATCGGGAGTTTTATAGGAACGGGTGCGTACACAGATATAGTCGGTTACCATAAAGCAGGAGAGCAGACCAATACCGAAGCGCCCGATATAATCACCGCTGGCTCGGTTATTTTCAATGTCATATTTGGAAGACTGACCGATGACGGAAAGAAATTTGTGAATTTCTTCTTCGTTCAGACCGGTCCCGTTGTCACGAAAAATGATTCTTTTTCCTTCTTCAACTTCGATCTCAATTTTTGCGTTTTCTTCTGGAAAATCATTATCTGAAATCATTCGTGCACTTATTGCATCTGTGCCGTTTTGAAGAAGTTCTCGCACGAAAACATCAGGAGAACTGT
Organism: uncultured Ruminococcus sp.; assembly: GCA_902783065.1. GTDB lineage: Bacteria > Bacillota > Clostridia > Oscillospirales > Acutalibacteraceae > UBA1213. The sequence continues at coordinate 10,547 of CACZPV010000080.1, read as the reverse complement.
ACAGGTGATTAGACAGAATATCGATCATACCGCCGAGATTGACTTTGAATTTATAATCTTTTTCCATGTAGAAACTCCTTTTCAGTCTTTAATAAAAGTATTATCTGCATTGACAGGAATTTTTGGTTAATAACTCATATTTCCACTTGTAACTGCTTCGCTCAAAAAGCGGACATTCATCAGGGGTTTCTTTCCGGCCGTCTGTACCAGGAGGGCAACTGAAAAGAAAAATAAAAATTAGTTGAAGCCTTGATTTAATTTCAATTTCAGAACATTTTAGTGTGGAAAAGTTAAATTACTTATAAAAAATTTGTTATATATAAGTGATAGTATGTATATTATAACAAATAAAATATACTTTTTCAATAATCAATTAACACTGGCGAGCCGCCGGTAAGTGTAAAATTATAGTTGGCAGCGGTATATACATCTGTGGTGGACGAAAAAAATTTTACATTTAGGCTCCGGCGGCTCGCCGGTATATTATTTAAGATATATTATTTAAGACAAAATTATAGTTGTTTTTATCTTTGCTTTGTTTTATAATAAGTATGCAGGCAATGTACAATACAGCAAAAGTAAGTGTTTAGGAAAATTCTTTTTTGTGCTTTGTATTCAAGTTTATTTATGCAATCAAAAAGATTGCGGAAATGGACATAATATGTTGATTCGATTGGTTTGGAGGCGGAAATAATGAAAAAATCAACGGCTGTTCTGACAGCACTGCTCTCACTGTTTGCAGGTGCGGCAGGCGGAATGCTTATTGGCTTTCTTTTTGCACCGATAAAAGAAGGGTTTAATTTTAAATTTGTTCTTAGCGAATGTGGTAATAAAAATATTTATAAAGTCGGTGGCAAGGGTCAGCCGGAAAATAAAATTGCTCCGGAGGAGAAGATTGTAAGACTGGCAGAAGCTGCAAATAAGAAAGAAAAGAAAGGAAAAGGTAAATGGATTGGACGGAAATAACGGTTACAGTGCCGTCGGAAAATATTGAAACAGCCGGTAATATTGCACAGATGACGGTACCTTATGGCATTTATATTGAAGATTATTCTGATCTTGAACAGGAAGTTTTGGAAATAGCCAATATTGACCTTATTGATGAGGAACTTTTGAAAAAAGACAGGGAACATGGAATAATCCATATTTATATCAGTCCCGAAGAAAATCCCGCCGAAGCGGTTTCTTTTATCAGGGAAAGACTTGATGCGGAAGATATACCATGTGAAATCAGCTCTGGAAGCTGTGATGTGGAAAGTTGTCTTGTGAACTGGAGAAAGTATTTCAAACCAATACCGGTAGGCGAAAAAATTTTAATACGTCCTGTATGGCGTGATGATTATGATGCAGACGGCAGGGTTGTTCTTAATCTTGAACCGGGTCTTGCTTTTGGAACAGGTACTCATGAAACCACAAGGCTGTGTCTGGAAGCTCTCGAAAAACACGTGAAAAACGGGACCAGAATGCTGGATGTGGGATGCGGAAGCGGTATTCTTTCGGTAGCCGGACTGCTGCTTGGTGCGGAAAGTGCGGTTGGAATTGACATTGATGAATTGGCAGTCAAGGCTTCAAGAGAAAATGCCAGACTTAATGATGTGGAAGATCGTTATAAGGGAATTAAGGGTAACCTTGCTGATCAGGTTGAGGGAACCTATGATATTATTACTGCCAATATCGTTGCGGATGCTATTATAATGCTTTCGGCAGATATTGAAAAACATATGGATGAAAATACTATATATATTATGAGCGGTATTATTGATACAAGGCTGCAGGATGTTCTGGATGCGTTGCCGGACAATCTGGAAGTTTTTGAGCAATATGAAGAAAAAGGATGGCTGTGTCTTGCGGCAAAAAAGAAATCATGACACGGTAAAAATCTGATTATCAAGTTTAATGAGGAAAAAGGTGGATAAACGTGAAAAAGAAAAAAGATATTTCGGGTTTGATTTTTTCGGCATTTCTGGTGATTGCTTATGTAATTTGTTCGTATTTCTTTATTGGAATTATCTCTGATTCTACAGGGTTAGATGCAAATTTAAAGCTGCTTCTTAAAAGTGCAGTATTTGTTATTTTCGGATTGATTCTCTTTTATGCAACAAGAGTGGGCGATGGCAAACAAGTAAAGAGGTTCTCATTTTCGGCATTGCTTCTTGTTGACCTTCCGTCAATTTATATTATCCTTGCGGCTTGTTTTACTATGCTTCCGTTCCCTTTGGATCTTTCCAATGCTGCTGAAATGGTAAGTATTGCAGCGGTTGCTTTGGGTTACGGTATTCCTTATACATTTCTTAGCGGTTATGAACTCGATATTCCAGAGGATGAAAAGGCAGATAATAATGAAGCCAAAGGAACTCAGAAAACTGAAGACAGTCTGAACAGCAAAGATGTTCAGACAAAAGAAACTGAACAGGAAGATAACGCTGACTACGATTCCGAAAATGATAAAAACGAAATGACGGAAACAGATACGGATGAAACAGAAAAAGATAATTCCTGATAAAATTGTAATTATCTGTGTTAATATAGCCGATTATAAAAAAGGCGGCACAACCCCCGCCATGAAAGTTAAAAAGTTGTCGTTTTTGCTGTTTAAGCGAGGAAAATGACGGATTATTGCGGAGAAAAATAGTTTAATATGTTTTATTAAAAAGCCGTAGTGTAAATTGATCAAAGATTGTACTATCGGCTGATGCCAATAATTTAAGGAGGAATTAAGAATGGCAGATAATCAGAAAGAAAAAGAAATTAACGAGGAATGTACGCATGACTGCAGCAGCTGCGGGGCGAACTGTTCTTCGAGAGAAGGAGGACAGCCTGCGGATCTGCGTGAAAGTGTCAACCAGTACAGCAGAGTGAAAAAAGTGATTGGTATTGTAAGCGGAAAAGGCGGAGTGGGTAAATCAATTGTTACCTCCCTGATGGCGGTTATGTTCAGCAGAAAGGGCTATCAGACAGCAATTCTTGATGCCGATATTACAGGACCGTCAATTCCTAAAGCATTCGGACTGAATGAAAGAGCAATGGGAAGTGAAAAAGGTATTCATCCGGTTGTAACAGCAGGCGGCATCAAAGTGATGTCAATTAATCTGCTGCTGGAGAATGCAGCTGATCCGGTTGTATGGAGAGGTCCTGTTCTGGCTGGAACAGTTAAGCAATTCTGGACAGATGTTGTATGGGAAGATGTTGACTTTATGTTTGTTGATATGCCTCCTGGAACAGGTGATGTACCGCTGACGGTTTACCAGTCACTGCCTATTGACGGCATTGTTGTTGTGACCTCTCCGCAGGATCTGGTATCTATGATTGTCGGAAAGGCAGTGAAAATGGCAAAAATGATGAATATACCGATTCTCGGTATTGTTGAGAATATGAGTTATTTCGTCTGTCCCGATTGTGGGAAGAAGCACTATCCGTTTGGTGAAAGCAAAATCAGTGAGGTGGCAAAGGAATATGATCTGAACGTGATTGCACAGCTTCCGATTGATCCGAAAAATGCCAAAGCCTGTGATGAGGGCAAGATTGAAAGTATTGTACTTGATGAGGCGGTTGATGCTGCCGACAGGCTGATGCAGCTTATCCACTAAATATAAAAGCTAAGCAGATCCTGATGTTTGTTTCATATGATGTAAAACTACTGATTAACTCCCGCATTGATCTTGCGGGAGTTTTTCATCTGTCTGCCGCAAACGGCAGATAAAAAGAAAAGTTAAAACCGGTTGAAAGGTTGAATTTTATGGTATTCTTAGAAATGGCGTCAGCCAAGCGGCGTACTCCAAGGGCACTTCCTTCGGGCGTCCTCCGACTTGTTCTGCGAAATTTACCACTCAAATCTGATTAAAGTTTCTTATCGGAAATGGTCTTATCGAAAATTAGTATAAAATTATAATAAACACTGTTAAAATAAATGAAAATGTGTTATGATAATATAGAATATGTGTGTGCTGCTGTTGATACATTGGCAGACAAAGGAAGGTGTGATGCTTATGAAACGGCTTGAAAAAGAATGCGGCAGAGGTTTCAGCTATAACAGCGATATTGCAGTTCTGGAAAATTACTATCAGCATCAGTATGACCTTATAAAAAAAGGTGATACGGATCTGGTTACTTTTGAACTTGTTATGCTTGGAAATGCACTTGATTTTATAGATTTTGTAAAAAGGTATTTAGGTATTAAGCTTGATGCCAAAGAAAAATCGGTTGAAATGTATGACGAAGTGATGGATGCTCTCAGCAGGGGAATAATAAACCGGAATCTGTTTGATAAGACAAATAATATTGCCAAAAAAGCAGGTGCCTATCTTGGTTTTCTGATTATTGCCAATATCGGGGGCGAATGGATCGATACCAATGAGGGAGAAGCTGTCATTGTTGACGGCAGAGAGGTATATGTGTGTGATTTCGCTGCTAACAGACTGATGAGCGGATCAGAACTGAATGCCGCAGATTATTATAAAAAAGTAAGAACTTTGAGGAAGAATGAACAACCAATTGACAGCGTTATGTAAACAACTTAAGGATTTCAGACTTTTACGATCGTCTGACAGAAATTAAAAAAGGAGTAGTTTTATGGCAAATCATAGAGCGGACAGAATGTCCGAAGATATACAAAGAGAACTTTCGGCTATTATCAGAGAAATGAAAGATCCTCGTGTACATGATGGGATACTTAGTATTGTGCGATGCGATATGGCACATGATCTTTCGTTTTGTCGGGTTTATATCAGCTCCATGAATGGAATCGATACTGCCAGAAGAGCGGCAGCAGCACTGAAAAATGCACAGGGATTTATCAGGAGAGAACTTGGGACAAGACTTAAACTCCGTTATGCACCGGCGCTTGCTTTTGAGGCAACAGATTCGATTGAATACAGTGCCAATATTTCAAGAATTCTGATGGATATAGATCTTAAGCCTGTTTCTGAAACGGAGGAAAATGATGGAAACGATAACACTTGAGCAGGTATCACGACTGCTTTTTGAAAAGGATAACTTTTTGATTCTGATGCATAAATCTCCCGACGGTGATGCTGTCGGGAGCGGGTATGCACTTTGTATGGCACTGAGAAGTATGGGCAAAAAAGCAGATACGCTCTGCGGCGATCCGATTCCGGAAATGTATCGGTATTTTACCGATTGTGTACCTGACCAGGGTGTGGATCCTGAGTATATTATTTCGGTCGATCTTGCAACAACCAATTTGTTATGCGGTAAGGCAGCTGAATATAAAGACAGGGTGGATTTGTGTATTGATCATCATGGCTCCAATACGGGTTATGCAAAAGCAGGATATGTGGACGGTACAATTTCTTCATGTGCCGAAATTATTAAATACCTGTTTGACGTTATGCAGATAGAAATTGACAAAAATATGGCTAATGCGATTTTTACGGGTATCTGTACAGATACGGGTTGTTTCAAATATTCGAGTGTTTCTCCGCAGACCCACAGAACAGCGGCAGATCTGATGGAATTGGGTGCAGACAGTGCTTACATATGTCATCTTATGTTTGACAGTAAATCCAAAAGCAAGATCATGCTCGAAAAATTTGTACTGGAAACTCTGGAATTTTTCAGCGGCGGTAAGGTTGCCTTCGTGCTGATTACAAAATCCATGATGGAACAGTCAGGTGCGTTGGAATGTGATACAGACGGTATTTCCAGTATGCCGCGGCAGATTGAAGGTGTTAAAATCGGTATTACCATGCGTGAAAAGGATGGGGGAGAATATCGGTTTTCCGTTCGTACATCTGATGAAATAGATGCATCGGCTATATGTAAGAATTTTGGCGGCGGAGGACATAAAGCAGCTGCGGGATGCAGTATGCACAAGAGTATGAAGGAAGCTAAAGATGAAATGCTGAAAGTGTGTATCTCGATGCTTGAGGAAATGGTATGAATGGAATTATTGTTATCAATAAGCAGCAGGATTTTACTTCCTTTGATGTGGTTGCTGTGACAAGAGGTATCCTCAGAGAAAAAAAGATCGGTCACAGCGGAACGCTGGATCCGATGGCAACGGGGGTACTTCCGATTCTGATAGGACGGGCGGCAAAAGCACAGTCACTCCTTCCGGATACAAATAAGGAATATGAAGCTGATTTCAGGCTTGGAGTTACAACCGATACGCTTGATATTACCGGAAAAATTATATCGGAAAAAGAAAGTCATTGTAACTGGCAACAGATTGAAAAGGTTCTTCCGCAGTTTCGAGGTGATATTATGCAGATTCCTCCGATGTATTCAGCTGTGCAGAAGGATGGCATACGGCTTTATGATCTTGCAAGACAAGGAATTGAAGTTGAACGGGCTGCACGTCCTGTATGGGTGGAAAAACTGGAACTTGTATCTTTTGATGAAAAAACTCAAAGCGGAAAGCTTGTGATATCTTGCTCTAAGGGCACCTATATCCGGGTTATCTGTGATGACATCGGAAAAGCATTGGGCTGTGGATGTGTAATGACGGCTTTATGTCGTACAAAAGCTTGTGGGTACGGTCTGGATGATGCTGTGACACTCAAAGAATTGGAAAAGATAAAAAATGAGGGCAGAGTGGAAGAACTGATTCGTCCGACTGACAGTATCTTTTCCTGCTTCCAACCGGTTTATGTCAGTGAAAAACAGGCAGTGCGTTTTTCTAATGGCGCAGGACTTGATCTTGACAGAGTAAAAACAGTTTGTGATAAAACAGATGGTACTTTATACAGGGTATACGGCGGACAGGTTTTTCTCGGGCTGGGTATAATTAATACGGAAAAAAATGAGCTTTGTGTTAAAAAGAAATTCTGAAATGCGACACTGAAAACTTGCTATGAAAAGCTGCCTGCTAAGATAAATCTGAATCCGTGAAGTTCTGTATTGATGAATAGTAAAAGTATAGTTATATTGCGATATACTATGTATTATTTGACATTTCGGAAATCACCTGACAGGTGTGCTTCTTTTGCCCATCCTTCAGCCCCTTTCCGGCGGGAATCGGCAGAGTGTAGGAACGGCTGTCGGGTTAGTAAAAAGGAGGAACTTTTATATGAATTGGGAATTGATATTGGAAATTATAGCAGCAGTTATTCTTCTGCTGGCGTTGATTATTTTGGCAAAAAGAAATATGAACCATAATTATACCATTGGCAGCGGTATGTTTAAAATGAGTGACGGTAATCTGGAAAAGAATAAACATCTTGATTCTGCTGATTACGATTATTACAATGAAAATGGTAATCTCAGATAACGGAGAGAAAAATGAAAATTATCAGGGAATTAATACGGTCTGCACGACCTACTTCAACGGCACTCGGATATTTTGACGGTGTGCATAAAGGTCATCAGGCAGTCATCAGGGAAGCAGTTGAAAACGGACGCAAAAATGATTTGATACCGACAGTGTTTACACTGCTGCAAAGTCCGAGAACAGTACTGCGCGGGGAAAGAAGCAGTAATATTATCACGCTTGATGAAAAACTTAGTATACTGGAATCAATAGGTGTTGAGCAGGTCTATCTCATTGACTTTGAAACTATTAAGAAGATCTCTGCCGAGGATTTTATACGGGATATTTTATGCGGATGCTTTTATGCAAAACATGTTTCATGCGGATTTAATTATCATTTTGGCGCAGGTGCAAAGGGCAGCGGTGAAATGCTGGAAGAAATGTGTGAAGCTTTTGGTATCAGTGTTCTTGCCCGTCCAAGAATTATGTATGAAAATATTCCTGTCAGTTCTACAAGAATCAGAGAATGCATTGTCAGCGGAAATATCCGCTCGGCAAATGTTATGCTCGGAAGGGAATATGGTTTCAGACTGCCGGTGATACACGGGCGACAACTCGGACGTCAATGGGGAACCCCCACTCTGAACCAGGAATTTCCCGAAGGTTTAGTGCAGCCGCTTTTTGGTGCATATGTCGCAAGTGTGACGGTAGACGGTAGGAAATACTGCGGTGTTACGAATATAGGAATGAAGCCTACAGTAGGTTCTGACAGAGTACTGATTGAAACATGGATGCCTGAATACAGGGGCAGAGAACTGTATGATGAAGTTCTGGATGTCAGATTGCTGGATTTTATCAGAGGTGAACGAAAATTCAACAATACTGATGAACTAAAAAATGAGATTTATCAAAACGGAGCGGAAGCAAAAAAAGTCTTTATGAGTCATTATTCCGCAGAAGCCGGAATGTCTTTCCTTTTATAATTCGTCATGTCAACTTCACGAATTCAGGTTTTTGTAAAACGGCAAAGAAAATGACGGATGACAGCGGGGAAAAATATAGGACAGGAGAATGAGATAAATGGCACATTTTGGTGGAAATGGACGAGGAAGTGGGGCAAGCCCTAACGGGGGGCGCAGGGATGATCGTCCGCCAAGAAACAATGGCGGACGTGGAGGATACGGCGGCGGCAGATACAATCCTCCTGGAAGAAGTTGGAATGACAAACATAGCGGTGGATGGCATGAACCACCGCCACCTTCGGGAGGAAGATGGAATGACCATAGAGGTGATGGATGGAATAATAGAAATGGCGGCAGGTGGGGAGGACCTCCTCCTCCGCCCCCGCCTCCGCAAAGACGAGGCGGATGCAGCAATGTACTTTCTACGATTGTTGTGATTGGTATTCTGATATTAGCGGCTTATCTTAAGATGACCGGAAAAATATGATTGTCTAAGTTACTAATCGAGGGGAGCAGAGTTAATGATATTTGCTTTTAAAAAATCAGCAGTATGGTTTATTGTTCCGACTGCGATCTTTGCCGCAGGTTGTGTATTCTATATTCTTGATGTTTTTTTATTTGATTTAAAATACCAGACAATAGGGACAGTGGTCTTAGCGGTTTCAGTATTGTTACTTGCAGTTTGTATGCGAATAAGCCTTCGTGTGAGAAAACAAATGTACAATCAGTCTGTTAAATTGTGTGATACAGATGCAGATGCTTTTTTAGATGAACAGAATAGAATCTTACATAAGGCAAGTAACCCTAATAAAGCGGTTGTCATGCTGAACATGGCACATGGTCTGATCGCACACGAAAGATATGATGAAGCGGAAAAAATACTGCATGAAGCAGAAGAACTTCCTTTTGTAAAAAAATCAATACATCAGCAATTCCTCGTTCTGAGCAGATTGATAACGGTGAGCCTGCGCGGGAAAAAATATGCTGATGCAAGAAGCTACGTACAGAAGCAGCAAAAAATGGCAGAAGATCTTGCAGAAAAAAGTCAGGCGATTGCTGTGAATTACCAAAAGGCAGCAGAACATAATCTGCTTGTCTGCAATGTTATGGAAGGAATTTATTCAGGAACTGATGTGCGGGAAATTGCAGGACAAATGTATCTTTATACGGAACAGTCGCTTAAAAAACTTAACCCTGATACTTGGTTTTACAGTTATTCCTTTGTGAACTCTCATTATACAATGGGACTTTTGAGTTATGCTATAGGCGACAAGGAAAAGTCTGACAGGCATTTCAGGCAGGCGGCTGAAATTGAAGCAAAATATCCTTTATGCAAACGTATTCGGCAATACCTGGATGACGGAAATATTAATGCATTGGTCGGAATGGATGACAATGGTCAACCAGTGTGACCTGGTGCTTAAAAATAATGTATAAGATAATGTATAGGAACAGGAGATAGTATGATTGGTTTATTTAAAAGTACAAGGTTTTGCCAGATTGCCGGATATGTTATATTAACTGTTTGTATTGTATTGGAGTTTAATGGGGTGATTCCGCATTGGCTGGGGTGGATTCTGCTGATTGTGATTGCAGGATTGGAGTATCTTATTGTCTGGTGGTCTGTAAAGAAATACAATAAAATTTGTGACAAAGCTAATTTTGATTTAGAAACCTTTATTATTGAACAGGACATGCTTGCAAAGCGTTCAAAAAAGTTAAAAATGATCATAGATGGTAATACTATTACTGCTCTTATTAACCATGAACAAATTGATGAGGCACAAAGACGCCTTATTATTTATGGGCAGAATATTATGCCCAATGATCTTATGAGTCGGTATCAGTATTCGTCTGAATTAGTGTCAATTGCCATTCTGAAAAGAGATTTTTCACATATAGATTTTTATATAAATGATATGAAAATGTGTGTTTATCAGATGGCAGAATCCAGAATGCCTGGGCTTACTTCAAAAATGAAAACCAGACTTGAACTGGTGATTGAGGAACTTGTGTCTGAGGCAGAGTTTTACAGCCGTCCTGTCGAAATTCTAAGGGGGCAGGACAGACAGATCGCTCTTAACTATCTTGACCGTATTGGTATGCTTTATTCAATCGAAAAAAATGTTTATGTTATGCGCAATTTTTATATAACATCGCTGGATTATGAGTCCGGAACTGTTTATGCGGTTCTGGGGGATGAAATAAAGGCAAAAGAAGCGCTTCAAAAGGTGGCAAAGACAAATTACACTTATCCGATAGTACACAGGGCAAAAGAGTATCTCGCATCAGGTGATGTTTCTGCTTTGCTGAATAATACGGCAGATGAACACTGAATGTATGACAAATAAAAATCATTAGTATATGTTTGTTCAATG
>CACZPV010000079.1 GCA_902783065.1 uncultured Ruminococcus sp. | reverse complement strand
GAAAAACTATGTCCGGAACATCTTTACGACGTAATAGAGGATTTCCTGTCAGAAAACAAATGTTGATACTAATTCTGATAAAAAGCAGGCTTGATTGTATTTGCAGTCTATTTTTATCAGATATTAGTATTATATATAGTCGCAGAGCCATTTTCGGTTTCTTTTGAACTTCAAAATGCTATTTACGGCAGGACTTCAACTGGGTTTCCATTTATTTTTCTATATTATAACTAAAAAAAGCCGATGAATTTTTATTCACCGACTTTTTTATATTTTGAAAAGAAATTTACAGTTCTCAACAATTTTTATGCTATTTTAAGTAAATGTCAAAAAGTTCCATTATGGGTTCCAGATGATGTTTGCAGAGGTATTGTAGAAATTGATCCATTTCTCAGGTACCGTATCCTTCCCCAGAACAAATATTTTTTGTGAGAAAGTCCAATTCTTAAAAGAATATTCCTGTATATTTTCCACACTCTCCGGTATTGTGATACTTACGGCTTTGCAGCATCTGTTGAAAGCTGTATTCTCGATTCCTGTAATACCTTTGTTGATCACAATTTTTTTGACAGAGTTGATATAACCGTTCCAGAAGCCATCTGTAATAATTCCGGTTCCACTGACTTCAAGTATTCCGTCATAATCCAGACTGACCTCAACTCCACCAGGAAATTGATCCGACAAACAGATATTGCTGCTGTTTTTAAGAACAACAATTTCATAAGATGTTTTTTTCCCATAGTAGTTAATTTCTACTGTTTGTTTACCTTCACGGTATATATTTATGTTGCTGACCGAACAGCCAGCATCTGTCTGCCATGTATAATCGATACCATGATTTTTCTGTGCATCTTGCATTACATAGGGTGAAAGTATTCTTTCGGTACCGTCACTAAAATAAGCGGTTACCTCCAGTCCCTTGAGATTGGTATTACAATATTTATCCACAGCAGGTTCATCCGGCTCCAGCATGAGAGAATATTCTGTCACCGATGCCGGCTTGGTAATTTTTATAGAGGCAAGCGTCACATTTTCTTCCTTTGTATCCTCAACAATATTAACATCAAATGTTGTCGTTTTGTTTCTGTAATAAACCGTCAGCGTCTGCGTTCCAACAATATGATTCAGATTGTCTACCGTAATCAGATCGGGAGAACCCATCACAGAATAATTATTTATAATCTCTGTTTCAGATACTTCTCCCAAAGAATCAGCAGTAACAAGATCCTGTGAACCATCCGTATAGAAAGCTCTGATCTGCAGTCCGTTAAAATCAATCCGATTTTCATCCACAAAATAAGTAATTCTTTCAGGAAGCTTTTCCATAGTAATTTTTTCAAGAACTCTTTCTGTCTTTTTACAAACAGACAGATAGATATCTGTATCAGGATCAATCATGCTACCTGGTTCAATAGTTTGTGATATTACATAACCTTCATCAACTTCATCACTGCCGAGATATACGACCTCATATTTCAATTTTCTGACATCCAGTTCTTTTCCTGCCTGCTCCATGGTAAGTCCTGTCAATGACGGCATAATAACTTTATCGTCATGTACAACATTATTAACCGGATTACTCGTTGCAATTTTAACCTTAATATGAGAATCCCTGTCAACCTTTGTCATTTCTTCAACTTCCTGATAGAACACCTGACCTTCGTCATATTTATCATTTGCTTCATATTCAATATCAAGTCGTAAACCTGCCATACTGGCTTTTTCATTTGCACGCTGTTCAGTATTACCGATAAAATTTGGAACTTCCGTTTGTACCTTGATGTTCTCGCTGCTGTGATCCGTGTTTTCTCCCTCCGCATACGGTTTCATCAGAAACACGCCCAGGATAACTGCCGTCAATAATATACCAGCACAGATAATCAGGATTATATGAAGTCTTTTGGATCCTTCCTCCTTTTGTTTGAGAGGAGAAGTAAACTTTACCTCCCCTATGGCTTCTTCCTTGCACATAGGGCAATAAACTTCCTCAATATCAAATTCATGACCGCATTTCTTACATTTATATAATTCTTCCATATCATCACCACTGTTATCCGCTATATTTCTTTACTATTATTTTACACAACCTGATTCCATTCTTCAATAGATCATCATACAAACATCGGGCACAGAAAGATTACTCCCATCCCAAATCTGGAACTGGGAGTAATGGCGGCAGCCCAAATATATCTGCTATTGAAAGTTATGAATCAAAAAGCATTTCCATAATCAAAAAATGTTGTCCGGATCATCATCGTCATCCAGAAGGGCAAATGGTGAATTCTCCTCCGGTTTCTTTTCTTCTGCACCTGAAGCCAGATTAAGCGTGAGATTAGAAAGAACCTCCGTAAGAGCACTCATATCAAATGCTCCGGCAGGCTGCGGCTTTTCTACTTTATAATTATCGGCAAGATAAATAAAATCGTCCTTTTCCAGATTAACCTTATCAATTCCAATATCCGCCATTTCCACTTCCCCGATCTCTCCGCCGCTTGTTTCAGCAACATCAGTAACAAACTTTGCTTTTAAGAAAGCATGAAGATTACGTATGAGATCATTAAGGTCATCAAAAGTAAAACCTTCTGTATACTCTGCCATGAAATCAATACCCGTCACATCATTAACAAAGCCAAGCAGAGAATTGAGCGAGGATTCAAAAAACTGCAGACGTTCTTCCAGCGAAGGCGGATCAACCCTGCATACCAGCACCGATTTCCGGATGCTTTTCGGCAGATTCCTGACTTCTCCATCATAAACAGCCGTTATAATACATATGTTTTTTCCGTTTTTAATGGTATTTTCCAATCCATGTGCAAGCATGCTGCATACCTTAGGCATAGTATCTACAGCATTGATTTCACCAAGAGAAACCATGTATGCTGCTTCGTCATCTTCTGCCTCTTTGTTCGCCAAAGCCGAGAAAAAATCTTTCAGTTCCGCTTCCAGTGTTTCTTCTCCTTCTTCGGCAAGCTGACAAAACGGAAAACGCAGCAAAGCCGGAAACATTTCTCCGTATTCTTCCAGAAACGCTTCTTCCAAAGTTCTTTTGCCGCAGCCTTTTTTTCCTGTCAGAATCATGGCACTTTTTGAAGACAACGTTTTAAAATAAAGTTCCTGATCCTCAAAAGGCAGGCAGCCCACAAGCATTGTTTCGTATCGTTTACGGCTGATGTAATGTTCGTTGTCGTCCTTAGGAATTTTTTGTTTATATTTTTCCAAAACTTCTGCTGACATTAATAGCCTCCGCTTATTCTTCGTCGTCAATCAGATAACTGTCGTTGTTAAGATTACGCTCCCACTTATCGATTGCATCCAATATATCCTTCTTTGAAGACGGTTTAAAATCAGCCATAGCAGTTTCAAAATCACTTTTCTTTAATTTAAAGCTGCCATTTTTCAGCATATCAATAGCAGCCTGTTCATTACCTGCCTGCTGCATTACCTGTTCAAAAACAGATTTTTTCATAATGGAAGTAACACGCTCGATATCACGATAATTATAACCGTCAGTTACAGATGCCATATCATCATAAGTAATACCTTCTGCCAAAGAAACAATTCCTTCAAACTGCATACGAAATGCATTGCATCTTGCTTCTTCGTCAGGAAGCGGTACACGGATTACCTCAGCTCTGTCCAGCATAGCAGAGTCTACACGCTGCGGATAATTAGTCGCACCGATAAAGATAATAGACTTTCCGGAATTTTTTATTCTGTTATAACCTGTCAGGAAGGATGTTGTAATAGAGGCTGCGTATTCCGGCATAGATTTCTGTGAACGGTTACGGCATACACCGTCAATTTCATCGATAAACACAATACAGGGAGCACAGTTTTCTGCTTCCTCAAACATTCTTGTAACAATTTTTTCCGCATCACCAACATAACGGCTGATAATATCCGAACCAACCAGTGAAAGAAATTTATAATCCTTATCCTTCATATTAACAAGTTCATTAGCAAATGCTTCAATAATATAGGTTTTACCGCATCCGGGAGGCCCTACGAAAAAGTAGGTGTTTAATCTTGGTATTTTCAGGAAATCAAGCAACGCTTCACAGTTTGAATTGGTAACACAGTCAGCCAATTTTGCTTTCAGTTCCGCCATACCGGAAACCTGTGCAAAAGAATGATTCGGCGCTTCCTTATACCATGATTTTGCCATAGCATCCAGCTTTTCCTTATCGCTGTCACCGCCGCCTTTACCTGTTGTCTGTGATGTTTTCTTTTCACCAGTTTTACCCTGTTCAAATTCCAATGCCTTTTGAGGATCAATTTCTTTAAGAACCGAAAGGATTTTAGCGCTGATTGTTTCCTTTTCCCTCAAATGATGATTTCTTTCTTCTCCGATTGTCATATCTGCCATTTCGCTTTGCAGTTCAGCTGCTCTCTGAAGATACTGACATTCCTCTGCCGTATGCTTACCACCGCTGCTTTGAAGTACAAGCTGTGCTTTATTAATATAAGCTCTGTACAGATTTTCTCTTTTCTGTACAGCCACTGCATAATTACGTTCCATACTCAATCACTTCTTTCGTTTTATCAGGTTTTATTTTCGCCCCGTCAACGGCGGGGCGAAATGAAATATTCATTTATACTTTTCCCCAATCTCTGAGGTAATCATCAAATTCCTCATCAGAAATAGCCATATCCGTTTCTGTGTCCATGGTCTGCTCTGTCTTTTTCGACATATCTGACATTTCATCAAAATCAGCATCAACACCAATACTTCTTTCAGCATAATCATTGATCATGGAAGTAGTAGGATCATCCAGAAGTGTATCATAGATATCATCTGCCACCATCAGATCAACAGGATCGCTATTCATCACCTTCTGAACTTCTTCATTAGAAACTTTTTCCTCTGTCTGTTCGTTGAACCAACCGCTTGATTCATTATCTTCCATCCAACCCATCTTCTGTACTCTTGCACGGAACAGCATCTTTTGTACATTCTGTGAACCAACAGAAATCGCATTCATTGTTTTTATTGCTCCGCTCATATCTCTCATTGCAAGATTCCAATCTCTTTCATTTTCTATTTCAATCAATCTTTTCTTTGCATGTTTAACCATAACAAGTGAAAGATACGCATTTTTCAATCTTTTTTCGGACTTTTTGGTACTCTGATTTCTTTCACGTTCATACTTTACAGCATTCGATTCCGTCACGATTTTCATAACAAACTTTTCTTCCAGCTTATTCAATTTAACATTAGTTTCAAAAACTTTATCCCTGAAATTACTATCGTCACGTCTTGCCTTTTTCTTATCCAGTTCTTTACGTTTTTTATTGATATCACTCATTTTCTTGTCATCACTCAGATATCTTTCTGTTTTAGCAATTTCCTTATCAAGCTTTTCCTGTTCTCTTTCAGCCTTACTTTTAAAAATACCAAATGCCATGACTGTTACCTCCTTGTCAGTTGCTGATCTTATGCTTTTCGGGTTCGTTATTTATACCATCGTTATCGAGATCTTCCTCCATACCCCTGATATCGTCATCAAGCTGTTCCTGTTGTTTTCTGAGATATTCCTCATAAGCCTTCATACCTTCTTCTTCGGCCTTCTGATCAATCTCATCCTGATGAACAATGTTTCTGTAGCTTGTCATATCCTTAAGCATTTTCCTGATGATGCGAGGGTCTGAATTAATTGCGTCAATGGACGCATCCAGTTCAGAAAACAAATCTTCAAATTCAAATACCTGATCCTGAAGACTTTTCATATTTTCTATATATTGTCTGTTAACCCTCTCTATTTCTTCGCGTTCTTTTTCAGTAGTAATACTATTGATTGAAAGCAGTGCATTTTCTGTATTTCCGATAGCCCTCTTAATTTCCTGAACGTTGGAATTCATTCCGGAAATACTGGTTTTGACACCATTTATCTGGCTTTTCAGTTCGTTAACAGTTGAAAATATTGCCGCAAAATTCTGTATTTCCGGTGTAGCCGTAGCAACCTCTGCAGGACTCATACGAATAATTTTATCATACATATCCTTGCGCCTGATACTTTCTTCTTTCGCAATACTTTTAGCTTCTGAGTAATCCGACTGTAATTTTGCCAGTTTTTCATTAAGCTTTACCATACTATCCTGATAAGCGGCAATCTTCCTGTTCAATTCTGCGATCAGTTTATAATGTTTAATAATTTCCAGACGCTGATTCAGAATATCATCTTTATTTTCTATATCAGATTCCTTTATTGCCTCATGGCCTTTTGAAATTCCAAATTTGATTGCCTTCATATAGGTTTCTGAAACAAGGAAATGTCCCTGACACATTTCATCTTCGATATGTTCCGCAAAAAACAGCAGTTCCTGATCAATTGCGTCACTTTCAGCCAGCATCAGCTGTGAAGATGTCTGTTTTCCGATTACTGCCTTAACTGTTTTCAGATCCCTGTCAAACTCCGATAATTCAGCATTCGACAAAATTTCTTCTGAAACACTTGCCCTTATTTTATTTATACTGATCGTATCCAATGCTGAAAGCATTTTTACCATATTCTGTCTTGTTATATCCAATTGTTTTTTAGGATCTTCCCTTACAACAGGCATCTGAGAAGCCTGTTCTTCGTTTTCTTTTTTCTTTTTTCCAAATAAAAACGCCATTTACTTACCCTCCGTTTAAACTGTTAACTTCCGGATCGCTGTACAAAGCGCCGCTACTTCTATTATACAAAATTTATCAAAAAATTCAATAGGATTAATACTATTTATCAGGAGTTTTATTCAGGTTTTAAGTCATTGCCTTACACGGCATTGAGGTAAGCTTCTATGCATCGCTCTGTTTATGATATTCATGCTTAATATCCGTGATTCAGACTTTTCAGTAATTCAAGTCAAATGTTGAATCAGTCACTGCAAATAACTAAAAATATGTTTTAGTCTAAAACCGAAAATTCATCGGAAAGGACATAATCATCCGGATTGCCGGCTGCAATTTTTGCTTTCAGTCCAGGAACCATTACTACCCCGATTTTCAGTTCTTCGCTGACAGGAATCTTAATTTCCAGACTGTGATTTATTTTTTCTTCCTGTCCTGTTCTTATAGTAAGAAATATCTGTTTCTCGCTGTCCGGTCCGTAAAAACCCGCATCATTCCACTTGATTTTATCCTCAGAAAGCTCTGCTGCATCGGCAAGCAGAATAATGTTTTCTCCATTTTCCGTAATTTTTCCATTCTCTACAGTATAATGGTAGCTGATAAGCTCTATTTTAATTCCACCGAGTTTTTTATTTTTATAGCTTTCCAGCATTCTATCCATTGCACCCATACTGTCTTCTTCGGTAAAGTTAATATGGGTAAAACCGCAAAAACCGCATCGGATTTCTCCGTCTTCCATTTCACTTTTACAAAATCTGCATATCATAGTGCTCCGCTGCTCCTTTCGAGTGCATTAATCAGTATCTTGTACTGTGATTGATAATTTTCAAGAAGCTGCCTTATTCTGACAATTTCCTCTTTAAAATACCGATTCTTTTTTTCTGTTTCATCTCTGCGCTCAAACAGCGTAAGTGTACTCAATGGTACATCAGGAAAAAGCTTATCTACTGCATCCTGCATTACATCGATTTCAGCTTCGCAAATTCTCAGATTTGCTTCACTTTCAGGAGAATTAAGACTTCGGAGAATCTCTGTCAATTCTTCATGCTGCTTTCTTACACGCTGCCTTTCCTCTGTAATTTGTTTACGGTTTTCCTCAAGTTCTGTCAGTTTTTCGGTTTCATTATTAGCATCAGCCGCAAGTTCCCGAATTTCATTTTGCATATTACCACATTTTTCTGTAATTTCTGCTATTTCAGCATTTTTTTGATTGATTTCCTCTGTCAGATTTATCTTTGCTGCATTTGCTTCATCCAGTGCTTTACACACTTCGTCAAGCTTATTTTTGAGAGAATCAATATCAGACATGCCAAGTTGTTCCTCTTTGCTGCTGATCTCTGCCATCATTTTCTGACGCTCATTATCAAGACTGCCAATCTGTTCCTGTATTTCTTCCAGGCGCTGACTGTTCATATTGATTTCAGAATTAAGAGTATCATATTGTTTAGTAAAAACTTCCAGTTCACTATTCTGGCTTTCTATCTTATTTTTCAGTGTATTTAGTTCATCCTCTTTTTGTGCAGTCTGCATTTTAAGTTCACCGCTTCTGGCAGCATATTCATCCAAGGCATCTTCACGTTTTTTGAGTGCAATAACAGCTGCCGGAATTGTTATATCCCTGTATCTTGCAATTTCATCTCTGTGTGATTCAGCAAGATCTTCATTTGCTTTCAGTTCTGCTTTAAGTGAACGAATTTCTGCACAAAGTTTCTCCTGCTGTTGCTTTATCTTCTGTATATCACTGTCCATCTTTTCTTTATCCGACTGCAGTTTTTTATTTTCCGACTCTAACATTTCACATTCAGTTTTTTTCTTTTCGATTTCCGCTTCAAATTCGGAAGAAAAATTACGAATTTTCATAGCTTTTTCTTCCAATTCATCTGTCTGCAAATTCAGTTCATTTTCTTTTTTCTTCAGCACATCAGAAAGTTCTTCCGACTGCTTTTTAGTTTCTGCAAGCTGACGGTTCATATTTTCCAGTTTTTCCTGCAAGGAAGGTAAGACAGAATACATAATTTCTTCCTTCTGTGACAAAGCTTCTGTATATTCCTGCTCAAGCCGCTCAGCCCTTGCCTTATTTTCGCTTTCATTTTCAGAAAGTTCACTGAGTTTTTCTTCTGATTCTCTGCACTGTTTTTCATATCCGGCAATCTTTTCTTCTGCATTACTTATCTGCTGTGCAAGTGTATCAGCTTCTGATTTTTTTGTACTGATATCATTTTCAAGTCTTTGAAATATATCCTGTCTCCGTATATATTCATTATAAGTGTCATTGAATCTTTCTTTCGCTTCATTCAGCTGTTTTTGCTGACCGGATATTTTTTCGTTAAGTTCATCCATATCAGCTGTACTGATCTTATCGGTTTCTTCTTTCAACTGGCGGCATTTTTCTTCCAGCGATGCAGCTTCCCTGTTGCTTTCTTCCAATATCAGTTTCCTGTTTTCCAACTCTCTTTGTTCTGATGACAGCTTTTCAATCACATCGCTTCCCTCGTCAATCTCGCGGGAAACATTTTCAATCTCTCCATAAATCTTATCCAACCGCTTTTTTCTGTCTGCCGCAGTTCCGATTTCATCTGCCTTTGTTTTATTGATTTGCAGCAAAACACGTCCCACAGCAGACAAACCTGTCAGTGCTGCCCTGAGTTCTCCCAGTTCCAACTTATCAGGAGAACATCCGGCAATACCCTGTACATCAGCAAAAACATCGTTGATTACGCCAAGTGTATCTTCTAAGGTAAGCGTATTCTTTTTTTCGAGCGATCGAAGTGTTCTGTTCGTTCTTTGAAAATCCATCAGCTGTCACCTCTTGAATTGAGTGCTACTACATCAAACATCGTCTTGATGGTAGAAAGTTTAATACTTTTTACCGGATGTTCGCTTCTTTGTCCTGTTTCCCAGTCATAATCAGACACATGAATGGTTATCGAATCAGTAGCATCCACCGAAAATCCGACTGCTGCAATCATATACTGATTATTCACAACATTTTTCAGTTTTTCTGCTAATTCTGCTCTCGGATTTGCACCAAAAGCAAGTTCCTCGTTATCGCTGAAATTCACCAGAAATTTATCCAACCTGCCTGATGGTGTAAAATACGGCACATCGTTTCCCTTTGCATCAAGAGTGTAATATATCTTGTCATACTCCAGATCCTGTCTGTATTTGATTGCATAGTGTTTGGCAACAACATTGTGCGAACGAAAAGCATAAATACCGATCGAAAAATTAGCCGTCTTTCTGATTGTAATTAATTCATCCGCCAGCAGTGAAGCACCAAGAGAAATTGCTCTTTCCCTATCCTCACTGTTAACTATAATACCCTCTGTACGTTCATCTTTGGAACTGATTTCAAACATATCGTTTATCTGCTTTTTTACAAGATAGAAATTTCCGAATCCTCCCACAATTCCTATCTTAAAGTTATCCTCATACGTATTGGTATCTGCGGTTACATTTTCCAGCTTTTCTTTCAACACACCATAAATAAACTCATTATAAATATCGTTTAGATGGCGGTATGTAACAATTACACTTTCGCCTTTATAAAAAAGCTCAATCAATTCTTCATCCGCCAGCGCATCCGGTGTATATTCCAGTTCTCTGAAAGTATCCTCGACAGTTTCCGCATCACTCATAAGTACTTCTTCAAGTTCATCAACAGCCTTCATAAAATCGCCGTCATATTCAACTGTTTCCAGATCAGAAAAAGCTTCACTGTCCAGTATTGCCCTCTCAGTAACCTTTTCCATATATTTAATACCTGCGTTGCCTATTTCCCTGTCGGTATTTTCTCCGGCACCATCACGCTTTTCAACTTTAACCTCCATAGTATCACCATTGGAAGATACCTTTGTAAGTGTAATATCCAGCGTACCTCCGCCGTAATCGATTAACAGTACTTTTCCGTCAAAATTTTCCTTACGGATCAGTTTATAATTATACGCAAAAAAAGCACTTGCACAGGCAGGTTCACTGACAACAACTGCTTCTTCAACAAAATCAAACGAACTGCATATCTGATGCAGTACAGCACGTCCGTCAAAGGTATTGAAGCTTTGTCCCCATACTTCCGGAACACCAACCACAAGTTTACCGATCCTGTCCTCACCGATTTTTGACAGCGCACTTTTCAGTACCTTTTCAAGAAACAGAGAAGCTATTTTTTCAGGCGTATTTACTTCGTCATAATATCTTTCCCGTAGGTTTTCTTCATTCATCTGTTCATTCAAAAGCATCTTAAAAGCCTTGTATATAATGATATTTTTATTTCCTGTAAGATTCTTAGCAGCCTTGCCAATCTTGTATTCATTTCTTCGTTTATTATAGGAAACGACAGAAGGAATATATGGACTGATATTATCAAGGCTGATTGCCTCAGGTGTATTTCTGTCGTTCCGGTAATGAGAGATCAGCGTGTAGGTACTGCCGAAGTCTATTCCTAAATTTACCATTGCTATTCTCCTCGTAACTATTTCTCCTGTTTACTCCGCTTATAACATAAAATCAGCGTAAAAAAGGTTTCCCATTAATTATAAATTCTGTTTGACGGGTTATCTATCTTTTTCAGATTCTGAGTTTCATATTTCATGCCGCTGATCACAGATCTTGCATTTGCTTCCGATAACGGAGAAGACAGTATATTTTCTGCATTTTCTATGGTTCGTTCCAGATTTTGTATCATTGCTTCTGTCTGTTCAAGATAACCTCTGGTGCTTTCTATTCCCTGCATATCATTTTGTTCTTCCATCAAAAGCAGTTTATCATTTAATTCCTGTTTTGATTTACGGGCATTTGACAATCTTTCCGCAAGGTGCATAATATTTTTATAAAAATCAAAGCTCAGATCCTTTGCTGTTACTGCATCCCCCTTCAACACAGAGGATGTCTGAAAATAATCAAAATAATAATTCAGTGCTTTCAGCATAAACTGAATCAAATCAAGATCCACATAATCAGTTAATTCATTTACTATATTCTTATGAACAATATCAATAACTTTCTCTCTGAAATTTGCTGCACTGAAACTTACAGCTGTATCAATACACGGTTTGGACATCATATTTATTGCCCGGTCTAATTCTGCAGGACATTCTCCGTATCTTCCCATACATATTTTTTTGATAGCTATAAGTTTTCCAAGGTCCTCACCGTAGCTGCTGCCGCCTATCATATATATTCCATTTTCACTGTCCACACAATCCGGATATACGCTGCAAATATATTTATAAATGTCACTGCGTGATTGCAGATCTTTTGCTGCTTCAGCTGCAGCTTCCCGCAAACTTCGGTCATTTCTCAATGCCGTTTCCACCACAGAAAGTGATCTTTTAGGATTTTCAGGAAATGATAGATGATGCTCCTTTCGGTATTCAGCGGATTGATAATATGCGTAAATCACACCTGTAAGAGCATTAATACTATTAATACTCATTTCTTTCATATATCCGGTATGTATAGCATATCTTGTTACCATTCTTCGGATATGTTCAAAACTCAGGGAATTATAAAAAATAATCTTATCCCCCATCAGTCGTTTCAGATTATCGTATATATAAAAATTCATGGAAGCATCATAATAATCATGATAATAAGCTTCTAATTCGGGAAATAAACCGCTGTTATTAAACAAATTGCCTTCCAATGCTGTTTCAGCATTGGGCTTAAAAAAGCGAATACTTTCCCCCGCATACATAGAAGAAGTAATAACAAAAATATGTCTGTTATTATCCTGATAATTCTTAGCGTTGATCCGTTCCAGTTCATCAATGATTTCGGGAAAACGACAAAGTGAATTAAAAATACCAATCGGAATAATCACTGCTGCCTTGCTTTTACGCTTCATCATAGCAATCAGATTTTTAAAATTTTCCTCGAAGTTCATTTCATCCAGATGAATTGTTTTCTTACCGCTTCTTTGTCTTTCCTGAAAACGGGAAGAATTTTCGGCAGCTTGTCTTTTGCTGCCGAAAAGCGATCCGATCAGTCTGCCCTGACTGCTCCTGTCTTCCAGTGCCTCAGCACTGATATTATCAAGCGATGTAAATATGCAATTATAATAACCTTCTCCCGACAGAGCATAAATATACTCATAATTCATTGCCGTCAGACGATCATATAAATGAAACGTCAAATCAGTTCTTACATAGCTGTCAGTATAAAACTTATCATCATCATTTGAAAAAAATAAATGGAATAATCCCTTTGCGGCATCAAACATCTGCATTTGTTCACCTGCTTTCCGTTCTTTGTAAAACTTCTCATCATTGGCATGATAATACACATACCAAGACAATTTTTATAGTAAACGTCATTAATGATTGCCATTGTCATTCCAAGGAGTGCAGTTCCAAGGGATAATGGATTATAAAAGACCTGCCGGATTTCACAGATTCAGGCAGTATATAAAATAATTGATTTGTTAATCAGATTATATAATTCAGGATATACTTAAAGGTTCTTATTCTTGATGCCTGAGATACCCACAATCCGCCTTTAATCAGATCTACCGCTGTTTTAGGCAGTGTATTAAAAACTGCTGCGGGAATAGAGATAGCACTGCGTTCTTTTCTGGTATTGGCATCTTCTATCAGTATTCCTGTAAGGGCATAGCATACAGAAGCTGTAAAACCATATATATCTGTTGTTTCATCCAGTCTGGCTCTGGCATCATACTGTTCAATAGCACTGCATCCCTTTACAAGATCTGCACTGATAAGACCTCCAATGTGTCTGACATCCTCCACTGCAAAACCTACCAGCCTGAATTCTCCGTTCGAGCAGACAATAATATGATCAGGTGATACAGCATAATGACCTTCACCCTTTGCATGTACATCTGCCAGCAATGCTGCTATAGGGCGAAACTGTCTGCTGACAGTATTCCAATCCAATCCTCTGCCCTTGCGTAAAACATAATCCTTTAAAGTTGCTCCGTCAACAAATTCTTCAACAATATAGGATGTACCTCCATCAGAAAATACATCATGTATTTTTGCATATGCATGTCCTTTAGAAGCAGAAGAAATAGCATAATAGTATTTCAGAAATTTTTCTCTCAGTTCCGCAAATTTTTTATCCGAACCGCTTTTGACCGTAACATACTCACTCTGAACCGCTCTTGTACATAATTCCAGAGGCAAAAACTCATGAATCACCACTTTTGATTTCAAATCTGTGCTGTAGCCTGCATATTTTACGCCTTCATGATTCTGTGATATTTTAGCACCAATTATATATTTTCCGTTTTTTATCATACGTCCGAGCGGAAGCAATGGACTATCCTGATGACTGTTACTGTCAAAACCGCAATAAGGACAAAATTTTCCGCCCTTATACATTTTCATGCATTTCATACATTGTTTTTCTGCATTAACAGTTCTGCCGGAAGCTGCTTTGTTAGATGCAGGTATAACCGAGCGGATTTCCGTACGCAGTTCAATCAGAATTTCCTTTTTAAGATCCTTTTTAATCTGTTCCAGATCAGTTTCTTTCTTCTTCAGTTCCTGCAGCAATTCTTTACGAAGCTCCTTTTTAAGTTCTTCCTTTGTCGCTGCATCATCTTGTTTCTTGATATGCTCTCCAACATAGTTTTTCAATCCTTCTACCAAAGCAAAAACCTCGGAAAAACGCACCTCGTTATTATTATCGCAGGCACTGAAAGCAGTGTTAATCTTATCTTCCAAATCTTCTTCCGTAAAACTTCCGAAATCCATTCTGCCGGTCAGAAGAAGCTGCTCCTTATCTGTTACAGCAGCACTATAATAGTGATTTGCAAAAATATCCTTAATATTATTCCAGTCACTCACATTACACTGACCACAGCTGTTATCACCAAAAGCAACAACCGTTCCGTCTGAACGCAGTCCGATTATATGACCGTTGCCTCCGCATATTTTTGTTATACTATACCATTCATCCTTTTGTTCATTAAATTCTGTTTTTCCATTCACTTCAACCGTTCCATCAGAATGAAGCAAAGCTGTAAAATCACTGCATACGCATACAGCAGGATCAATATTAAAAAATTTTTTACGGAGTTTTTGTTTTTCCTCATCATTCAGTTGAAATAAAGATAATATTTCTGCTTTTTCGTTTATCATCTCATCATCCCACAAATCAAACTTAGTTTAAGTCTGCTCCAGAAAGAGCGATCAATCATAAATCCATGTTTATTATTTCATACCTGACAATTAAAATCAATTCTATTATACAACATACTGAACAAATTATCAACAAATTGTAAAAAAGTGTTTACTCATTTATTTTAACAGAGTACTGAATCCGTAAAATCGGCTCCATGAATTATGATGAGGAAATTCCCTACGTGTTAATCTTATCCTCTTGTGCAACAATTCCCCTTCCCACTAGTGAGGGGTTAGGTGATGGGTAAAATAAGCACGTCTGTCCTGTGATTTTTAAATACAAAACAATAAATCAAACTCCGCATTATGACTACATTTTTACTGTTCATAAATACCGATTTTCATAGATTCAGAAAAAAACATCCCACACACAAACAGAATGTCCATATGTGGGAAATAATTCTTGTTTTTTTATTACTTGATACCGTCAGGGTTTCTTGTCTGAAAATTCCATGTATCCTCACACATCTTATCAATATCGTACTGAGCTTTCCATCCAAGTTCATGATTAGCTTTTGACGCATCTGCATAAAATGCCGGAAGATCACCCTCCCGTCTTTCACCTATAACATAATTCAGTTTTTTTCCGCTTGCTTTTTCAAATGCATGTATGATATCCAGAACACTGTAGCCTTTTCCGTTACCAATATTATAAGCTTCTATACCCGTTGTTTCAAGAATCTTGGAAACTGCACAAAGATGAGCCTTTGCCAGATCCACAACATGGATATAATCACGGATACATGTACCGTCTTTTGTTTCGTAATCTCCGCCAAAAACAGTCAGTTTTTCCAGTTTTCCAATAGCCACTCTTGAAATATATGGCATCAAATTATTTGGAATACCATTCGGATCCTCTCCTATCAAACCGCTTTCATGGGCACCGATAGGATTAAAATATCTCAGCAATGAAATACTCCAATCATTATCCGAACGATAAACATCACTCAAAATCTGTTCAATAAAATGCTTTGTACGTCCGTAAGGACTGCTGACATCTCCTGTAATCATATCTTCTTTGTACGGTATCGGGTTATTTCCATAAACTGTCGCAGAAGAACTGAATACGATTTTCTTACAATCAAAGCTGCTCATAACCTCAAAAAGTACAACACTGCCGGAAATATTATTTTCATAATATAAAAGAGGCAGTTTTGTAGATTCTCCTACCGCTTTCAATCCTGCAAAATGAATTACCGCATCAATTTTATTTTCGGTAAATACCTTTTCCAGACCTTCTTTGTCACGGATATCACAATCATAGCGTTTAAGTGTTTTTCCGCTAATCTTTTCTACCCTGTTCAGCACCTCAGGTACACTGTTATAATAATTATCGACTACTACTACTTCATACCCTGCATTAAGTAATTCAACGCAGGTATGACTTCCAATATAGCCCGCACCGCCTGTTACAAGAATTGTCATAAAAAACCGTCCTTTCACCATAATCAGATACACCTACAGCATCACGAATTTACAGATGCCAGGCATCAATACCTTTTTCAAGATTATTTTCTTCAAGCTTATATTTTCTGCCAATGTCTGTCCATACATAGGAATTATATTTTCTCAGTTCCGTATTGTAAGAATATTCATCGGTCTTCTTACCATTAATACTTGCTTCTTTCGGTCCTGTTGTATAGCGATCAGCAGCATAATTATCAAAGAAGGATATGTATTTATCCATATTAATGCCGTTTTTCTTATAAATATCGATATGACGGATTCCGTTATCGATTGCTGTTACCCTGACGAATTTTTCATCCTTACAATAGGTAATTTTTCCGATATAAGAATTATTGTCAATAGGAATAGCCGCACCGTTTGCAAAAGTATAACATTCGTTTTCCGCTGTATCAGTATTTGCATCGGATACAAACAATTCCGGAACACCATCAGCATCTATATCGACAAGTTCGAAAGAAAAATCATTCTTCTTTTTCTTTTCAGAACCGGAGCTTTCACTGCTTTCCCCGCTGCTTTCATGTTCCTCTGAGGATTCTTCTTCAGAAGACTCCTGTGAAGATTCCTCCTCACTTTCTTCTTCCTCATCACTTTTTTCGCTGTCAGATCTGTCAGAACTATCCGAATTATCACTGAACTCATCCAATTCACGGATATATGGATTCTCATACTTAGGATTTGTTTTCTTATCCAGATAATTCAGCAGTACTTGTTTGTAAGCTTCTTTCCATTCAGTGTTTTTTGCAGCTTTTTCTGCTTTTTTTCTTGCTTCGGCTTCTGCTTTTGCTTTTGCCTCAGCTTCAGCCTTCATCCGTTTTTCTTCATCTGCTTTTCTTTTAGCTTCTTTTGCTTCTTTTTCTGCTTGTTCCTGTGTATCCTTTTGATGCTGTGCAGACTGAAGATCGTGTTCAATAGAAATCATTTTTCCTCTGATTTCATCTGAAGCTGTCAGTTCAAATCCGGTTTTCAGAATATCCCTTGCAAATGCTTTTTCACCATTCTGAAGATAGCTTTCTGCTGCCAGAAGATATGCCTGAGGATCATCAGGTCTGATACTGATAGCACTTTTAAAATAGCTGACTGCTTCACGGAATTGATTTTTCTTATGAAGTTCTTTTCCGGTACTGATATATTCATCATATTGTATGTCAGTTTTAATAGTATCCAACTTTTTTCGGATATTTTTGGAATCTGTTATTTTCAGAGCCTCTTCCAGAACACTTTTTGCTTTTTGCTTATCGCCTTTTGCCAGATATACATCAGATTCCACAAGATACGACCTCTCATCGGTTTCAAATATTTCTTTTGCATTGCTGCATAACTTCAAAGCCTTATCGTATTTTTTATTAATCAGATAATCCTGTGCTTCTGATATCTGCTGATCGTAATA
Source organism: uncultured Ruminococcus sp. (assembly GCA_902783065.1). Classification (GTDB taxonomy): domain Bacteria; phylum Bacillota; class Clostridia; order Oscillospirales; family Acutalibacteraceae; genus UBA1213. The sequence goes on along the minus strand of CACZPV010000079.1, from coordinate 9,187 downwards.
TTCATGATTATTATAGTCTATGATAAACAAAGCTGTTACTGCACCGATAATCACAAGTAAAATCACAATAATAATTGCCTTACGATTAACCTTAAAAGACGATTGTCTTTTCGGCTTAATGATAGTGGTATCCATATGATCCCTCTTTACCTTTCCCTTACACTGTTTTGATCGTGCAAATCACACGTTTTTTCTTAATAAGACGCATATTAATTCATTAATCTGCGTTCAGTATGCGGGGCGAAGCCCCACTCAGAGCCATTTAAGCTTACTTCAGGCTTAAAAAAGCAATTTATTCAGTGTTACCTCAGTTATATTATAACAGATAAAATAAGACAAGTAAAGACAAAAACTTTCCTATCTCAATTTAATATCAAATATTGCATTCAACGCATCCTGAGCAGATTCATGAGGTTCTATCCTCACAGAAATATGTGGTTTTACAGCCATATTAAGATTTGATCTTCTTCGTGACTTACCAAGTTGTTCCATCATATCTGCTGCACCTTCGCACCGAATTTCGTTAAAATATATCAGCATATGATCATCACGCTGTCGGATAGCATTAATACCAAGTCTTTTTGCTTTACTTCTGACAAGAGCTATATTTATCAGTCCCTCTGCTGCATTTGGCATATCACCAAAACGATCAATCATTTCGTCCACAACATCTTCGGCATCCTCTTTTGTACGGATATCTGCAATTCGCCGGTACATTTCCAGACGGTGACTAAGATTGCCGATATAGCTTTCCGGAAGGTGGGCATCAGCCTGTATATCTATTACACAGTCACTGTCATCAGGATCTGGAGCTTCTCCTTTTGCTTCACTGACGGCCTGACCGAGAAGTTTCATATACATATCATATCCCACATCTGTCATATGACCGTGCTGCATAGCACCAAACATATCTCCTGCTCCCCTGATTTCCAGATCACGCATAGCAATCTTAAAACCCGAACCAAATTCTGTAAATTCCCTGATTGCCTCCAGTCGTTTCTGTGATATTTCTCTGAGAACCTTATCCCGCTCAAAAGTAAAATAGGCATAAGCTCTCCTGCTGGAACGTCCCACACGTCCTCGCAGCTGATGCAGCTGTGAAAGTCCCATTCTGTCAGAATTTTCGATAATCAGTGTATTTGCATTCGGAATATCAACCCCTGTTTCTATAATAGTAGTGCTTACAAGGACATTAATTTCCTGTTCAAGCATTTTGCGCCATACTTCTGAAAGTTCTGCCTCATTCATTTTTCCATGACCAAAAGCGACCTTCGCTTCAGGAATTGCCTTTGAAATATCAGCAGCCTTGGATTCAATCCCATCAACTCTGTTATACAAATAAAATACCTGTCCGCCTCGTTTCAATTCTCTGCGAATTGCCTCATTCAGTACAGCTTCATCGTATTCCAGCACATATGATTGTACAGGGTGCCTGTCCTGAGGAGCTTCCTCCAGAGTAGACATATCACGGATTCCCGACATTGCCATATTAAGAGTTCTCGGAATCGGAGTGGCAGAAAGTGTAAGTATATCCACATTTTTATATAAAGCCTTAAAGTTTTCTTTTTGCTCCACGCCGAATCTTTGTTCTTCATCAATAATTACCAGACCTATATCACGGAACTTAAGGTCTTTTCTTATCAGACTGTGAGTTCCTACAACTATATCAATATCACCGCGTTCAAGCTTTTTGATAATCTGTGCCTTTTGTGAAGCATTACGAAAACGTGACAACAGTTCTATGGTAATGGGATATCCCTCAAATCTTCTGAGTATTGTCTGATAATGCTGCCATGCCAGAATTGTAGTCGGACAAAGCAATGCACACTGCTTTCCATCTGTAACACATTTAAAAGCTGCCCTTAACGCTACCTCTGTTTTTCCAAATCCCACATCTCCGCACAAAAGTCTGTCCATAGGAACAGGACGTTCCATATCCCCCTTGATTTCATCAATACAGCGCATCTGATCATCTGTTTCTTCATACTCAAATTTATTTTCGAAGTCATGCTGCCATTCATTATCAGAAGAAAAAGCATAACCCTTCACTTTCATCCGTTCAGCATACATTTTTATCATTTTATCGGCAATATCCTTAACAGCTTTTCGGACTCTTGATTTAGACTTCTGCCATTCGGTGCCGCCGAGTTTGCTGAGCTTAACATTAGAATCTTCTTTCGGTCCGATATATTTGGAGATCATATCAAGCTGAGTAACAGGTACAAACAGACTGTCACCCCTGGCATATTTAATTATAATATAATCCTTGACAATACCGTGAATTTCTTTTTTTTGAACTCCCTGAAACAAACCAATTCCATGATTGGCATGAACGACATAATCACCCGGTGTCAGTTCTGCCAAACTAAAAACGGCTCCTTTTTTCTTACGTTTTTTCTTTTTTCGGTTTTCTGATGTCTGAGCAAAAGAAGCATGTGTATGGGCAATAAGACTGAAGCCTGCCTGAGGATATTCAAAACTTGCGCTCAGGCTACCGGGTGATACATAAACACCTTCTCCTTCAAGCTGTGCATTTTCTGACAAAAGACGGACACTGATATTTTTATTCAAAAGATCTTGATAGACAGTATCAGCATTTTTCTTTGTTCCCGAAAGAATAACAATGGTTTTGCTGGTTAATTTAATATTTTCAAGATCTTCACAAAGAACACTGATTGAGCCGCTCCACAAAGATAATTGTTTTGCCGTAAAATTAACCAGTTCCCGCAATGGAAGCTCACAGCTTCCTCTTGTAAAATTATCAATAAAAACAGTATCTCTCTGACGGAGTGCATCAAGATGATCGTCCCATTCAAAAGAAAATTTATCAAGTCCTCTGACTAATACACCTTCTTTTTTATAGTCGGATAAATCCTCACTCCATCTCAGCAGCATAGAACGAATACGATCTTTTAAAGCCGGTTGCTCAGAAACAAATACAATTTCGTTTTCCGTAAAATAGTCATAAAGACATGCCGGACTATCGTATATGAAAGAATAATATTTATCAACAGATGTAAGCCTTACACCGCTGCGTATCTTGTCAGCTTCTTCTATCAGAATTTCTTTTGCTTTAGCTGCATAGGGACCTCTGACAGAAGCTGCTTTTTTAAGAATTTTTTCAGAAAGCTGCATACCGCTGTCAAACAACATTTCACTCGAAGGAGTAAGTGTAAAGCCATCAATTCTATCTGTACGCCTTTGCGTTTCTATATCGAATTCGCTGATAGTGTCAATTTCATCACCCCAAAATTCCACACGGTAGGGTTTTTCAGCCGAAGGCATAAAAAAGTCCAGAATACCTCCCCTTATACAAAACTGTCCGCTGCCCTCAACCTGTTCTGCTCTGACATAACCACAGGAAACAAGAATCTTTGCCAGTTTTTCAGGAGATATTTCATCTCCTTCACTGACACTTGCCGTACTGTTTTTCAACACTTCGGGAGGAACCGTATATTGAAGCGCTGCATCAGCACAGGCAACCACAATATCACATTGTCTGTTCATATAAGCAAACAGCGCACCTATCCTCTGGTGAGAAAATTCGTTTGAAACACCTTCTATTTCACGGAACGTAAAATCTCTTGACGGATAATAAACGGATTTAATTCCCATTGACTGGAAATCCCCGCAAAGTCTTGAAGCTTCAGCCTCATCAGATGCCAGCACAAGTGCACGCCGTTTCAGTCTTTCACACATAGAATAAACCAGATGTGCTTTATGTATTGCTGAAAGTCCCGTAGCCATAGCAGGTGTTATTCCGCTTTCTACAGCTCTTTCCAGCGTTCTGTATTCTTCTGTACCAAACAGTACATCCCTTAAAAACCTCATATTTTTCCTTTCTCGCTGATAATCCTGTATTGTTTCTGAATTAAAATATAATGAATAAACCTTCGCATTATGACTATACTTTTTGATCATCAACACCGGGTTTCACGGATTCAGGTATAAATCTAAACCCAAAAATATATAATACCCGTTACCATACTTTTATTTATTTCTCAGGAATTATAGAGATTCATTGCCTTGTCAATTTGACCGCCTATCATTAAAGATACAGCATCACAGGCTTTATCAGTTGTTTCGGAAAGCGTTTTTAGTTCGTCTTCACTGAAACGTGACAGTACCCAATCAGCAAGATCCCATTTTTCCGGTTTATGACCAACACCTATTTTAATTCTCGGAAACAAATCACTTCCTGACAAGTATATAATATTTTTAATTCCATTGTGTCCGCCATCGCTGCCCTTTCTGCGAATACGGATTTTTCCCACATCAAGAGAAATATCGTCATATATGACAATTACATTTTCCGGTTTAATTTTATAGAAGTTCATTGCTTCCACTACTGCAAGTCCGGAATTATTCATATAGGTTGATGGCTTCATGAGAAGAACCTTTTTATCTGATATTGTACAAGTCGTAACCAGTGATTTATATTTTATTCTGTCAATTCTGACATCAAGCTTATCTGCAAGACAGTCAGCAGCAATAAATCCGGCATTATGCCTTGTATTTTCGTATTTGGTACCGCTGTTACCAAGACCAACCACAATATATTCCACACTTGAAGACAACGCTTCCTTTTTTTTAAAAAACATATTCTACTCCTTTTACTATTTCAAATTTTTCTAATATTAAACAGCAATTTCAGGAGTACAGTGCTCAGCACAATACATACTCCTGTTATAAAAGACATTTTTAATAAAATTGTTACATCAGTAAAAGAAAACTAAATCATCCCGTACAAAAAAATCCGCTTTTGTACGGGATTATCAAAATTAGTTTCTCAAATCAAAGATTTCCACCGTATTATATCACTTAAAAGGTCAAATTGGCAATATCCATTGTTGCAGCAGCATTAAGTTTCATGTCTGCGTTGTTTCCTGACAAAAACTCATAATAAGCCTGCGCACCAATCATTGCTCCGTTATCGCCGCACAATTCCAGAGGAGGATAAAAACACTGCCATCCATGTTTTTTACATTCCTCCTGCGTTTTCTGCCGTAGCAAAGAATTTGCCGATACACCTCCAGCCAAAACAAGCTTATCATATCCCAATTCTTCTGCTGCTGCAGTAAAATTGTTTAAAAGACTTTCTACAACCGTTTTACGAAATGAAGCTGAAATATCGTTGACAGGAAGCGTTTCTCCGCGCTGCTGTGCGTTATGAATCAGATTAATGACGGCAGTTTTCAATCCTGAAAAACTAAAATCATACGGGTTTCCGCTGACTTTAGGTTTCGGCAGTTTAAAAGAATCAGGATTTCCTGACTGTGCTGCCTTATCAAGATGAATACCGCCGGGATAAGACATTCCCATAGTTCTTGCAGCTTTATCGAAAGCTTCTCCGGCAGCATCGTCCCTTGTTTTACCGATGACTTTCATCTGTGTATAATCTTTTACTTCTACAATATGACTGTGACCGCCCGATACAACAAGACACAAAAAAGGCGGCTTCAGCTGCTCATGAGCAAGATAGTTTGCTGCAATATGTCCTCTCAGATGATGCACGGGAATCAGCGGAAGTCCGCTTGCCAGCGAAAGTCCCTTTGCGAAATTCACACCTACCAGCAAAGCACCAATAAGCCCCGGTGCATATGTTACCGCCAGTGCATCTAATTCACACAGTTTCATCTGTGCCTGTCCAAGTGTTTCCTTAATAACACCGTTAATGGATTCACAATGCCTACGTGAAGCAATTTCAGGTACAACACCGCCATAAAGCTTATGTTCTTCCACCTGTGTTGCAACCACGGATGAGATGATTTTTCTGCCATTTTCTATCACAGCTGCCGCCGTTTCATCACAAGAACTTTCTATTGCCAGTATTCTCATTCTATTCCTCCAAACTTTCTGTACAAAGTCCTTTATTCCGACTTTCACCGGAAATTAAATCTCATTATATAAAATTTTCAGAATGTCTTTGTCAGGATCAGACCGTCCTCCTGTGGATCCCGATAAAAATTCTTTCTTAATCCCACTTCTTCAAACCCCGACATATTATATAGCATAATTGCTGCTGTATTTGACGGGCTCACTTCAAGTGATATTGATTCTGCGCCAAGTTTTTTTGCTGTTTCCGATGCTGAATTAATCAGAGTTTTTCCTACACCCTGCCTTCTGTATTGCGGAAAAACAGCGATATTCGATATATAGCAGCTTTCGCATACAACAAAAACTCCTATATATCCCATAATTTCACCTGTTTTTTTTTCTGCAACCAGAAAATGTGCCGTTCTGTTATTCAATTCCTCAGCAAGACTTTTTTCGCTCCACGGCTGCGTAAAACAGCTTTTTTCCAACTCAGCCAGTATACTGATATGATCTTTGTTCATATTTTTTATAATGATATTTTCCATATATTTACACCGGATTTCTTTTCAGTAAAAGCTGACAAAATTCTTCAATTGACTCTTCTATTGCTTTACGGCATCTTCTGTAGGTAACAAGATCCGAACCATAAGGATCAGGAATACCGCCGCCAAGTACATAAATCTTATTTTGCGGTACGCCTATAGAGCGCAGTGTATTTGCATGACTTTGTGTCATAACAACATAAATATCAGTTACATGCAGATCATGTTCCCTGATAATTCTGGGTTTATGAAAACTGATATCAATATTAATTTCATTACATACTGTTACGGCATTAGGTGATACACAGGTATCATCACAAAATCCCAGTGCTGCGCTGCTGAAAATACTTTCAATTCCCAGTTCTTCGGATCTTTTTGCATATATAGCCTTTGCCATAGGACTGCGGCAGGTATTTCCTGTACAGATAAACAATATATGCAGCATTTTTATAACCTCCTGATGTTTTCTTAAAATATATGTTCCATTGAAAAGCAACCAATGTATTCTTCCTACTTAGTCGGCAGAACACTGCCGGTTCCGGTTGAACAAGAAAACTATTTTTTATGCTTTTGCATCGTACCATGTTTTTCCGATTCCTGCATCAGCAATCAATGGTACAGACAATTGTACGGCATTCTGCATTTCCTCACTTAGCAGCACTGCTGCTTTTTCTGCCTCATCCTCCGGTGCCTCTACTATTAATTCATCATGTACCTGTAAAATCAGCCTTGAGCGCATATTTTCCTTCTTAAGACGATTAAAAACACGTATCATGGCAATTTTAATTATATCTGCTGCTGTTCCCTGTATTGGCATATTTCTGGCAACTCTTTCTCCGAAAGCACGTCGATTATGATTAGACTCAGCCAATTCCGGAAGATATCTTCTTCTGCCGAACATAGTCGTAACATAGCCGTCTTTTTTCGCTTGTTCCACAGTATTCTGCATATAATTATCAATTCCGCTGTAAAGCCGCAGATAATCCTTTATATAAGTATCTGCCTCTTTTCGTGAAACACCAATATCCTTTGACAACGAAAATGAACCAATACCATATACAATACCAAAATTAACTGCCTTTGCCCGGCTTCTAAGTGCAGGAGTAATCATTTCCTCCGGCAAATTAAAAACCTTTGCTGCTGTAGACGTATGGATATCTTTTTCATTTCTGAATGCCTCAATCATATGCTCATCATTGGAAATATGGGCAAGTACACGCAATTCAATCTGTGAATAATCGGCATCTACCAATACATATCCTTCTTTCGCAGTAAAGAAACGTCTGAGTTCTTTACCTCTTGCAGTTCTTACAGGAATATTCTGCAAATTAGGTTCTGTAGAGCTGATCCGGCCTGTTCGTGTTTCAGTCTGATTAAAATTTGAATGTATCCTGCCGTCAGCACCGATTACTTTCAACAATCCGTCACAATATGTTGATTTTAATTTAGTAAGCGTTCTGTATTCCAGAATTTCGCCTATTACAGGATGAATATTTCTTAATTCCTCCAATACTTCCGCATTGGTAGAATAACCGCTTTTTGTTTTCTTTTTAGAAGGAAGCATCAATTTCTCAAACAAAGCCGCTCCAAGTTGTTTAGGAGAATTAATATTAAATTCATATCCCACATGATCACAGATACTTTTTCTCAGTCTTTCGATATCCTCATTCATACTTTCGCCGTAATTATAAATTCCTTTTTTATCTACGGCAAAGCCAATATTTTCCATAGAAGCAAGTACTCCTGCAAATGGAAGTTCTATTTCCGTCAGCAGTTCTATCTGCTGTTTTTTCTCCAATTCAGAAGTCAGTCTTTCACAAAGAGGAATAAAGCTTTCCATGCCGCTTACACTGTTAGTTTTTAGCGGCTGAACAGTATATTTTACAAATAATTTTTCCAGATCATAGTCAGAAGCATTAGGATTAAGAAGATATGCTGCAAGCATGGTATCAAAAATAAGTCCTTCAAATGTAAATCCGGAACGATCTGCAAATGCAAAAACAGGTTTGCTGTTATGAGTTCTTTTTTTAATATCTCCGTCTTTAAGAAAATTTTCTGAAAACACCTGAAAATCTGTGGTAAATGCATCAGCACTATAAACCCTTGTTCCATCACATATTGTCATTGAGGACAAACCATTTTCATTAATTTCAGCAAGAAAATCAACTGTTTTACCTTTCAGCTGATCATAAAGTTCAGAAAGAGGCTTATCTGATATCACTTCCAGTATTCTGTCGTCTTTTATAGTTTTTTCTCCGACAGAATAATCAGCAATATCATCCCCATCAAGTCCCCATTTTTTCATTAAAGAAAACAATTCATATTTTGCCATTATTCCTGCGGCCTTAGCTTTATCACAAGGAATTGGAACATAGCTTTCAATATTTGTATCAATCGGGGCTTCGGTATTGATAGTACCTAACATATAGCTCATATAAGCACTGTCTTTACCGGCAGTCAGTTTATTCCTGATACCAGGCTTAACATCAATTGTTTCTATATTCTGATATATATTATCAAGACTACAGAAACGTGTAATCAAGTCTTTTGCACCTTTTTCACCAATTCCCGGAACACCGGGAATACAATCAGAAGTATCTCCCTGAATAGCTTTTATATCAATAAGCTGTTTTGGTTTAACACCATACACTTCCATAATTTTAGCTTCATCATATAAAGTAACCTCAGGTTTGCCGAATTTTGTTGCGGCAATTCTCACTGTAACAGTTGGAGAAACAAGCTGCAGACTATCACGATCTCCTGTAGCAATCATACATTCGTATCCCTGATCGGTACATTTTTTTGCCAGTGTACCTAATATATCATCT
>CACZPV010000078.1 GCA_902783065.1 uncultured Ruminococcus sp. | reverse complement strand
TATTGTTTGACTTTTAGAGCGGAGTTTGCGCCGCCTGCGGCGGCACAAACTCTCGCCTTTTTACATGCGTTTTACTCTGCTTTTCCGGTTTTAGCGAGGTGTCCGCCCGCCTGCGGCGGGCGGACACCTTTCGCCATTTTACAATCGTCTGCAAAAGAAAAGCAAAATGCTTACATTTCCGAATTAAACAGGTTTTTCAGCTGATAAATAATATCATCACTGTCAGCATTGATTGTTGCAGCCTCATTAATTTCTGAAATCTTCTTCAGCGCATCAATATTAGCATTATATCCGATGGAGTAAATCGGTATCTCGTAAGTATTGATCAAAGAAGAAATATCATTAAGTCCACATCCGGTATTCTGTTCTCCGTCGCTAAGCAGGAAAATCATAGGTTTAGCGTCAGGATGCTCCTGCATTGCCTGATTGACCATATCCATTGCAACAACAATTGCATCATTGGTTGCTGTCTGACCATTAGCCGCAAGATCCTGTACAGCACCCTTAAACAGAGATTGCTGATTCAGGTCAAACTTAGCAATCGGAAGATTCCTGTAGACTTTACTGTTATAGGAAATCAGACCGATATAGTTCTCCTTATTGATATACTGCATAGAATTAATAAGGGACGTCTGCAAAGCATTGATAGATTCGCCGCTCATACTGCCGGATGTATCGGCTACAAATACAGCTACAATTTCCTTGCCGCTGTCCTTATTTTGTTTATAGAGTTTTTGTGCAGCAATCAGTTTATCACCGCTGATACTGCCCGGAAGTTCACTTTTATACTTTTCATTCTGATTAAAACCGTACTTAGCGGCAAGTTCCTGATTTTCGGTATTCAGACAGTACTTACAGAAAAGTTCCAGCACCTTATCCTCATCCTCAGACAGTTCTCCCACAGCATACATAGGATTATCATGTCTTGTTCCGAAGGGTGTGAATACATATTCGTTCTTTAAAGCCGGATCATTGTAGTAAGACTGATATTCCATTACAAAAGCATCCAAAGAACCCGATTCAGCTGATTTTCTCATCTGCATGGTATTATAGGATACCAGTGGAACATTTTCCTGAAACTGCTTAAAACCGTCCACAGCTTTGGTACTCAGCAGGTCATCCGCATCATAGGAATACAAGGTAGTGATCAGGAAATTCAGTCCTGTCGAGCTTGCAAACGGATTTGTATAGCCCATTTGAATTTCATTATTCGCTGTACAATCAGAAATCACCTTCATATTAACGGAGCCGTATTTTTCAAGGATCTCGTTATATTTAGCCTTTGACAGAAGAACGCCTGCCACATTACCGACAATACGCTTTTCCTTAAGCTGAACCTTGACACCGCTTGCACCTATCATTTCCCCCCAGAATTCGTTGGAAGGAGTGATTGCCTGCGGCATATATTTGCCGGTTCTGATATAATCGACAGCCAGACCGGATGATACTGAACGAATAGAAACAGAAGCAGATTTACCATTTACAGTTGCATTGCTGCTGTTAAAGTTTTCTGCTACTTCATTAAGCCATCCGTCGGTCCCTTCACCGGCTTTTTCGGGAGAAGAATAGATCTCAATATTAATATCCCCCGTACCCGTTACGGAAAGAGGCGAACTTTTTATATCCGGCAATTCGTCTTCCTCATTCAGGATATCCTCATCACTGATTGCTGCCTTTCTCGGTGTAACATCCGTTACAGAAATCCCCGAAAGCAGCTGATTCATTTTCTTTGCCGCATCTTCCTCACTGATCTGTTCATCAGTCATGCCCACATTTTTTGTTAAAGTAATCCCAAGGAAAACTCCTCCGAATACTACCAACGCAATTGCTGCAAAAATAGCTATTTTTACACCTGTTGACATCTTGCTCATTTATTCTGATCCTCCTTTATGTTTTCTGAACTTTAGCTGATTGTAAAAGTCTGAAATTCCTTTATCCATGCGGTTTTTGATATCATGTATTTTACAATTCTTCTCCGCTGCAATCCGTAATTTTCGTAGCTTTTGCGTTGAAAAAAACTACTTTTTGACTTTCAGCAGGCGGCACAAACCCCCGCCTTTTTACAATCGGCTATTTTCAGAACTTAAGTATATTCCTAATTCTGCTTATAGAATTTTGTCTGATCAATCAGCTCATTGATTTCACGTATTGCTGCCATGTTTTCAATTCCCTGACCTCTTATATCATCCAGCTTAGAGATTTCCAGCAGTAAACTGTCCATTTTGATCAGTATTTCCTCATTATCCATAACCAGTCCTTTGACATAACTGATGTGTTC
>CACZPV010000077.1 GCA_902783065.1 uncultured Ruminococcus sp. | reverse complement strand
TCTTCTTCAACACAAAATGCCCGTGTCTTTCCATCGTCAGTCGTAAACATAACCAAGCCAAAATAATCCTGCTGTGCTTCCTCCATGAGTTTAATTAATCCCTGTTCATTTAAAGTCGCAACGGATCCCACATGACCGTCCGGGATAGAATTGGCAAGTTTGTTTAAAGCCTTACTGTACAAAGCGTAATCATTGTTTTTTTCTGCTTCTTCCATCATGGGATACACTTCGCCGTCAATAGCATCATAATCAATTTCTTTCCACTCGTTAAGCGGATACCATTTTTTCAAATCTGAAACAACAGAACGATAACTATCCGTCATGGACTGGTGTGAATAGTTTATCGTGCGTACATAAAGCGTTGATATTTTTGCAAAAGAAATAAGCGATCCGCAAAAAATTACCAAAGCACATACAACCGCACTGATATGAAACAGAACTTCCTTTTTGCAAAGAGGTGTCATAAGCGGAAAGAACAATGCTGTTATATACATTAATCCAAACAATTCAAACGTTACAGCTTGATTCATATCATACAGGTTCAATATCAGATGTACAGCACATAAAACAATTGGAATAAAACTGCATATGATCCATATTTTTAAACTTTTACCGTGTTTAACAAGAATATTTCTGATTATTGGGAAAACAATACCTGTTATAGGCATAAACAGATACATAAACAATGTAAAGGGTTCTAATGATAACAGTCTGTCAATAATAATTTCCATAATTACATCACCTCATAATACTGCATCCGCATCCGGGATATTATTATATTCTCATTTAAGTCTTTTTATTGCCTCTATGTATTTTTCGTTTCTTTTTAAGTCAAAATCAGTAATAGTATCAAATCTCGTCAGATCACTGTTGTGCATAAGATCAGCAAGTTTCACAGCCTTTGCAACAGGATTTTGTTTTATCATTTCTACATAGTCCATATAAGGAACCGCCGGATCATGCGTCAACAGTGACAGAGCATCTATCACTTCATTACCGAAGCCTTCATTTCTGAGATCATCCAGAGTAATATCCGTATCCTCTGCTACATCATGAAGCAGAGCAACAATAGTGGTTGTTTCATCCTTCATCTGTTCAGCCAGATGAAAAGGATGAAATACATATGGCAGACCTGTTTTATCCTTTTGTTCTTTATGAGCTTCAAAACAGATTTTTAAAGCTTTTTTTGTCATTGCGGTATAAATCATTAATTAAACCTCCCAAAAAACATAAAGGATAACGACCGAAAAGCCGATATCCCTGAGAAAAAACGAAAATATCTAACATAACAATCTGAATTGTGAATTGCTTCTACAATTCTACCATAGCACTCAACAATCCACCGCCTAATTTTAACAAGTAAGATTGCAATTAATCATTTTAATGTATTCATTTCACCGCTTCGATTACGTATTTTATCAAGGATACCGTGAATAATGAGAACGATTTTTTTAAGACTTTACAATCTTTCATAGAAAATGATGTAATCTTTCTCCCGCTACGGTATACTCAGATTATATAATTTTTCCAATTATTTGTCAATAGCAATCGAAAACCGGACCTAACCGAAGAACCGCCTAAGCCTAAATATGAAATTTTTTCGTTCACCACAGATGTTATGTACTGCTGCCAAATATAATTTTACACTTACCCGAAAATCAACCCTTTGTCTATTATTTCATGTAGTTTTGAATTTTCTTGTTATCAAAATAGTATTGTCAACTATTCATTGGGAAGTAGTTATTACTCTCTACCGTATTCTTTATAAATCCAATCCATTATTATATCGACTATATATGACTGTTCTTCCGCAGTCAGAGTCTTGCCAGCCGGAATATGATGCCACTTTTCAAGACAACTTCTGCAGCAGCAGGCAACAGCGTGTTGAGCAATAAAAACAGGATGTCCTTTCATCGGAGTCTGTTTGCCGTCATTATCTGGATTCTCAGCGGACAAGCGTTTTTCAACAAAGACTTTTGCATGGCTGCGTATTATATCAATTCCCTTTTGTTTTATAATATCGATTTCTTTGTCTGAAAGATGGAAATGGCTTCTGAAAGAAGATCTGCTCAGTCTGTCAAACAGTTCTTCCCTATCAGGCAGCCTGTAAGTAATTGAAGCTGCCGTGTTCATACCGGGCATATAACTGTACCCCGACTTCTGAGCCTGAAATATCTGATCTTTTCTTTCAATATGATAGATCTTTCCATCCTTCTGGAACACTGATCCCGTCTGCTTGAATGTAAAGGGTATTTCACAACGAATACATTCTCTGCGTATCTCCTGTATCCATCTGAAATCGCATCGCCTTGCATTTGGACCCGATTCTCCTCCGCAGGTAACGTGTTCGATTTGTCCGGATGCAAGATACTTTTCCATGTTGATCTCTCCGAGGATAGGCTCACATATAACTTGCTTATGCTTTATAGGAAGATTCATCAGAATTGGTAATCTGTAATCCGTCCTGTCCTGATTCTCACAGGTACTGCTTATGGTCACATTATCCCACCCTTCTTCCCAATCGTATGGAATACACTTTTCAAATCGGTCTATTCTTTTAGTTATAATATGAAATGAAAGATCCTGTCTGAAGCGAATAATATCCCAGCAGCCCTTCCTCCATTCATCGGCATCTTCAAGGAAAAAATCAGAAGTCATGCAGGTATAAACTGTACCTTCATCAGAAGTCAGTTTATATTCTTTATGTCTGTTCTTTTTAAGCGGCAATTCATAATCACCGGTCTTGGTTACAACAGAAGCATCTTTTCCTATGCTTTCGTCCCGTCTGTAAACATAGCAGTTTGCACAACCGGGACTAATTTTATGGCAGCCGTGCCATGGATTCCAAATCGTCATAGCTTATCTTAACTCCCGCATTTCGTCAAGTATTTCTGCCTCTGTGCCGATTTCTACAAATGCGGATATCTCATTCATCATACTGTCTGCCATGGCGTTATGCGGAACAATAGCCGCAACCCCTATAACAACTATATGGTGCGTATCCTGTTCATCAATCTCTGCGGCTGATACGTGAAACTTGTTTTGCAGCTTTGCTGTCAAGCTTTTAACTATCATCCTTTTCTCTTTCAGACTATTAACCCATGGAGCGTGAAGCCTGAATGTCATTACAAGTATTTTCATAGTATGTTCACCTTTAAAAAATATATAATTATTCTATGCCATAGAAAAAACAGCAGTAACTATCATA
>CACZPV010000076.1 GCA_902783065.1 uncultured Ruminococcus sp. | reverse complement strand
GTGGACGGCTGCGGTCGTGCGAAGCACGACCGCAGCCTGAATAAATACTATTAAGGAGAGTGATCGCTATGAAACCGACTATTACGAATTATGAAGATATCAGTCTGATTACACTGCAGAATGTACCCGCAGATATTGCGTTTATCGCAGACGTTTTTGAAAAAATCGCAGAAATCGGTGTAGATGTGGATATGATTTCTTTGCCGCCTGTACAGAGTTCACGTACAAGTATTTCTTTTACGATCAATGATGAGGATTTGATTAAAACACTCAGCTACACATCCAAGCTGGAGGATGGTACAGTCAAGTCTATTGTCAGCAGCGGTAATCGTAAAATCAGTGTTGACGATGAAGATATGGTTAACTGTCCGGGTGTTGCTGCAAAGGTTTTTAAAGCTGTTGCGGAATCCGGAACAGAGATCAGATTGATTACAACCAGTGAATCCCAGATTTCCTTGTTGGTGACTGCCGCAGATTTTGATGCTGCTTATACTTCCGTTCAGAAGGCGCTTGCATAACATATGTAATAAAGTGCCTTGTACTGACGGGATGGGGAGAATTTAAGGAACGGCGGCATGCGTGCGTAGCACGTATGCCGCCTGAACGTACAGCTTTACGGATTCAGATATATTCAGTTACCTTTAAAAAGGATCTCGTTAGGAATAGCAAAGATTTCTCTGGTAACAAGATGGGCAGTAAGGTAAGCCGGAGTGTCAGCGCTGACTGCACCATATGAAACTCCCTGCCTTTTACAGATGATACCTGCCCTGAATTCGTGATACCAGTCAGTGACGACAGCAATACTGGGATTAAGGTTGTTACGCTCAATGATTTCTTTTGCAAATCTGATGTTTTCCTGAGTTGTAGTAGACCGGTCTTCCAGATAAAGCCGTGTACTGTCAATTCCTTTATCAGTCAGGTAGTTGTACATACACTGTGCTTCACTGATATCCTCATGAGTGCCCTTTCCACCTGATAAAACAGCCTTTGTTTCAGGGTTAGCACTAAGATATGAATAGGCAGCATCCAATCTCATTTTTAATGTATGACTTGGCTGTGTTCCTCTTACCTGACATCCCAAAACTACTACGGTAGAGCCTTTTTCCGGCTTTTTTTCAGATCCGTATATCATAAGTCCTATTGCTGATACGGCATATACAAAGAACAATAAAATGAGAACAAGTAAGATATCAGTAATTATTTTCATAGCTTTTTTCCTTCTGAGTTTATGCAGAAATTTCAGCAGCGGCTGCCAGAATACGGCAGCCATGCTGATAACGGTGAATATAAATATACCTGCGACATTTCCGAATGCCAGAAAACCTGATAACATATACCAGTATATCATTCCGGCTGAAACGGCTGCAGCAATTATACGCAGTATAATAATTATTATTTCAGTGATTTTTTTTCTTTCCTTTATGGTGTTTTCCATATTATTTTTTTTCCTCCGCTTACATAAGCAACAGATTAATTATTATATTCAGGCTGCGGGCGTGCTCAGCACGCCCGCAGCCGATTTGCCTGATTTGGAAGTTCTTCAATCAGTGGCTAAAAAATGCGTGCGGCACCGATTATGATTAATATGATTCCGGAAGTAATACTAAAATATAGCTCCTTGATTCCCTTTATCTTTTTGGCAGTTATAGCAATCAAATCTCCTGCACATAAAAAAGTAAATTGAAACACCCCGCAGAAAACCGGTATCCATAAACCGTCCCTGCCGATTCCCAGACCGGCGGCAAAAGAATCGGCAGAAATAGCAGCTCCGATATAAATTGCCTCTTTCAATTCTACTGAGTGGGATCGGTCAAAGTCACAGGCATCGGGTTTCTTCAGTATCATGGCTGCGGTTTCGACAGGATTTTCGTCAGCAGGGGTGATTTTTTTTCTGTCTTCGCTGACAGCACCGTATATAATGTATATTCCAAGCATAATCAAAAGTATTGCTCCGGCAACTGCGGCAAGTTTTTCAGTTAAAAAGCCGCTGATCATTCCGCCGGTCAGAACAGCGGCTGCTGTGAGAACGGCAGAAATCAAAGCTATAGTTAATTTTGAAATAATCGGTGTTTTAATTCCTTTTAATCTGCACGATGCGCCTATTCCGAGAGCGTCTATACTTAAAGCTGCCGAAAGAATAATCATTTCCGCTATATTCATCATTACACCGCCTAATATTTTTTATTCATTATATAATATGTCAATCGGCGGTATTGTGGGATTTATTGATTACTCAGCAGTAAGGCATGGAGTGACATTTACTTACTCTGATTAAAATTCGCTTATATCTATATGAAAAATATCAGCACTGTTTTTGTATAGAATATTCTTTTGTTCTTCTTGTGAGAGTTTAAGCTCCATAAAGGTATTGTACTCGCTGACAGGGTTCCACATAGGAAAATCGGAACCGAAAAGAAGCCTCTCTGACCCGTACAGCTTGATGTAATCATATACTTTTTCTTTTCCGATAAAAGGAAATGAACTGGAAATGTCCATATAGCAGTTACAATTTTTCATATAGGGGACTGCTTCCTCAAAGATAGACCATCCGCCAAAATGTGCTGCAATCACAGTAAGATCCGGAAAAGCATCCAGTACTTTTACAAGACGTCTGGGATGCGAACGGTCAAAGCGGAAATCTCCGCAGTGAATCAGCAGTGGTAATCTGCCTTCTATACATTCATACAGTTTCATGGCAGCAGGACAGTCCATATCGAAATTCTGACTGTCAGGATGAAGCTTTATGCCATGCAGCCCGAGAGATATTATTCTCCCAATTTCTTCTTCCGGATTTTCCATATCGGGATGCAGAGTTCCAAGAGCTGTAAATTCATTATGGTTCTGTTGTTCCTCGCTCATAAAATTGTTGAGTCTTTTGACGGTTCTGGAGTTAAGTGCCACCGAATTGATGACAAATTTTTTTACAGGTGATTTTTTGGATATATTTATCAGCTCATCTGAAGTTCCTGTGCAGTTCATTTGAACTGAATAAAATTCGCCAACGCTTTCAACAGCTTTAGATGCGATTCTTTTATTGTATACATGATCGTGACAGTCTATTGCGAACATATTTTTTCCCTTTCTTTCTGTTTTATAATACCTGAATCCGTGAAACTCACTTTTCTGGGGGAAACCCTTTCCTAAAAACTGAAATTTTAATTTTAGTAATTCGATTCTATCATGATCCAAGAAAGCAGACGACTGATAAAACTGTCTAAGCCTAAATGGCTGTGGGTATTGAATTGACAGCGGCGGCACGCCGCCAGACGACTGATGAATTTACTTTAGTCTAAGTAGTTGCGGGTATTGAATTGACAGCGGCGGCACGCCGCCAGACGACTGATAAAACTGTTTAAGCCTAAATGGCTGTGGGTATTGAATTGACAGCGGCGGCACGCC
>CACZPV010000075.1 GCA_902783065.1 uncultured Ruminococcus sp. | reverse complement strand
CTTGTAAAGCACCGCAGCGGTCTGATTATCGGAAGCGCCTGTGAAGCCGGCGAACTTTTCAGAGCAATCGTAGATGGAAAAAACTGGGAAGAACTTAAACAAATTGCTTCATTTTATGATTATCTTGAAATACAGCCATTGGGTAACAATATGTATATGCTGCGCAATGGTACTGTTAACTCTGAAGAGGATCTGAAAGAGTTTAACCGTACAGTGGTAAAACTGGGGGAGGAATTGAATCTGCCGGTTGTTGCGACTTGTGATGTACATTTTATGGATCCTCACCAGAGCGAATACAGAAAGATACTTATGACAGCACAGGGATTTTCCGATGCCGAAGAACAGGCTCCGCTGTATTTCAGAAATACGGCAGAAATGCTTAAGGAATTTGAATATCTCGGTAAAGAAAAAGCCTATGAGGTCGTTGTTGAAAATACCAACAAGATTGCTGATATGGTGGAACGGCTCAGGGCTGTACCGAAAGGCAATTTTCCGCCGTTTATTCCTGGTGCGGAAGAAGATCTGACACGTATTACATTGGAACGTGCAAAAAATATGTACGGCGATCCGCTTCCGGAAATTGTACAGGCAAGAATTGATAAGGAATTGAATTCTATTATTAAAAACGGATTTTCAGTGCTGTATATGACAGCACAGAAGCTTGTCGCCAATTCTAATGAACATAAATATCTCGTTGGTTCACGAGGATCGGTAGGTTCATCATTTGTAGCAACTATGTCAGGTATCTCAGAGGTTAACCCGCTGTGTCCTCATTATGTTTGTCCGAAATGTCAGAACAGTGAATTTTTTGATGACGGCAGCTACGGTTCAGGCTTTGATCTTCCGGAGAAGAAATGCCCGAACTGCGGTACAGAATATCTGCGTGATGGTCACGATATTCCTTTTGAAACTTTCCTCGGATTCAAAGGTGATAAAACGCCCGATATCGATCTGAATTTTGCAGGAGAATTTCAGACAAGGTCTCATAGGTATACGGAAGAATTGTTTGGTAAGGAGAACGTGTTTAAAGCAGGAACTATTGCTACCGTTGCGGAAAAAACGGCTATCGGCTATGTCCGGAAGTATTCCGAAGTAACAGGCAGACAAATCAGCAAGGCAGAAGAACAGCGTCTTGCGGCAGGCTGTACCGGTGTAAGAAGAACTACAGGACAGCACCCTGCCGGAATGGTCGTTGTTCCGAGAATGAATGATATCTACGAATTTTGTCCGATCCAGCGTCCCGCCAATGATCAGAAAACAGATATCATTACCACACATTTTGATTTTCACTCCATTCATGATACTGTATGTAAACTTGATGAACTCGGACACGATGTTCCTACGATTTATCATTATCTTGAAGAATATACGGGAATCGATGTAATGAATATCTCCATGAGTGATCCGGAAGTAATGTCGCTGTTTACTTCTCCGAAAGCATTGGGTCTGACTCCGGAGGATATTGATTCTCAGACAGGTACCTTTTCGCTCCCTGAGGTAGGAACGAAATTCGTGCGTAATATGCTAATTGAAACACAGCCGAAAACGTTTGCCGATCTGCTGCAGGTGTCTGGACTGTCACATGGTACAGACGTATGGATAGGAAATGCAAATGAACTGATTGAAAAGAAAATATGTACAATTTCTGAGGTTATCGGTACCCGTGACAACATTATGGTATACCTTATGCATAAGGGTCTGGAACCTGATATGGCATTTAAAATTATGGAAATTGTACGTAAGGGAAATGCTACCAAGCTGCTGACGGAAGACCATATCAAGGCAATGAAGGAGCATAATGTTCCGGATTGGTATATTGATTCCTGTATGAAGATCAAATATATGTTCCCGAAGGCACATGCTGCTGCCTATATGATTGCCACATTGCGTCTGGGGTGGTATAAGGTACATAAGCCGAAGGAATATTATGCTGCATATTTTACTGTTAGAAGTGAGGATTTTGACGGTGCTCTTGTTTGTAAGGGCAGAGAAGCTGTTAAAAATAAAATGCAGGAAATTATGACAAAAATACAAAATAAGGAAGCAACCGCTAAAGACGAATCTACTTTGGCAACCTTGCAGATCATTAATGAAATGCTTGCAAGAAATATCGGTGTTCTCCCGATTGATATTTATCAGTCAGATGCGAAACGCTTCCTTGTGGAGGGAGATAAAATCAGACTTCCGTTTTCATCACTTTCCGGTGTCGGAGAATCTGCTGCTGTTGCACTGGCAAGTGCGAGAGAAGGCGGAGAATTTATCTCTATAGAAGATTTTCAGCAAAGAGCAAAGGTTTCCAATTCGATAATAGAATTGCTTAGGGAGATGGGAACTTTTAAAAATCTTCCTGAAAGCAGTCAATTAACATTATTTATGTGATGATACTTACAGTAAACGTCATTAATAAAGTCCCGTTGTCATTCTGAGAAACGCAGCGGCGAAGAATCTTTTTCTAAAGATCCCTTGCTTACACTCATAATGACAGTAACAGCAGCTATTGTTACAAAGAATTTTATACAGATAATGTTATCAATGTTTATCGGAGATTTATATTATACGATGTGAAAAAACGTTATTGCAAACCGTCGTACTGCCGTGCTGCGGAAAGTTTCCGCCGGGTACGTACAGGAGGAATAAATATGGAAAAAGAAAATAATATTTATTACAATATCCCTGTTCTGCCACTGAGAGGGTTGGTGATTTATCCGGGATCTGTACTGCATTTTGATGTAGCAAGAGATAATTCTGTTCTGGCACTGAATGATTCTATGCAAAATGGTCAGAATATTTTCATTACATCACAAAAGGATCCTATGAAGAATGAGCCTGATAAGGATGACTTATACGAAATTGGTGTTTATTCACAGGTAATGCAGATTGCAAGATTGACTGATGCCTACCTGAGAGTAGTAATCCGTGGAATATCAAGAGCAGAAGTTATCCAGTATTCAGATAATTCTGATTACATGAAAGCAGATTTAAAAGAGTTGAATGATATTCCTTGTGATCATTATATGAAAGTGGAAGCACTTATGAATATGATCAAGGATTCTGTTCAGGATTATGCAATTAATAATATTCGTTTGCCGCAGGATATTCCGCTGCGTGCAGCCGATATTGATGATCCTGGCAGGTTAGCTGATTTCGTTGGTGATAACCTGATCAGAGATTATAAGGATAAACAAAAAATACTGGAACTTCTCGATGAAGAAGCAAGGCTGACAAAAGCTTATGAATTGTTGATTCATGAAATCAGTATTCTGGAAATTGAAAATGATATCAGTGAAAAGACTAAGGAAAATATTGAAGGTAATCAAAGAGAATATTATCTTAAGGAACGGCTTCGTGCTATAAGGGATGAATTAGGTGATACGGAGGATGTTTCAGAAGAAATAGATGAATATAAAGTGAAAATAGAAAATCTGAAAACAACGACGGAAAATAAAAACAAGCTGATGAAAGAAGTCAAAAAGCTTGAAAAGATGATATCCGGTTCGGCAGAAGCAAATGTAGTCAGAAGCTATCTTGATACTTGTATAGAACTTCCATGGGGAATATATACAAAGGAGAAAATTGACATCAGGCGGATTAATAGCAGGCTGGATAAAAATCACTACGGACTTAAAAAGGTCAAAGAAAACATTGTGGAAGCACTT
>CACZPV010000074.1 GCA_902783065.1 uncultured Ruminococcus sp. | reverse complement strand
GTACAGGTTGTTTCCTGGTATGATAACGAGAACAGTTATACAAGCCAGATGGTTAGAACAATCAAGTATTTTGCAGAGCTTGGCTGATCAGACCGTTAAAGCATTATATTGTAATGTAACAAGGGATCCTACCGGATTTTTCGGTAGGATCTTTTTTATACAATTTTTAAAAAATATTGTATCCTTTTATTTTCAGCAGGATTATAATATCAAAAGAACGTTTCACGCTGATTCACAATAAATCCTAAATCGGATGCATAGAGCTTTCTCTGCTGAAAAATATGTGCTGTTAAATTGTGAGCAGTATACGGATGGAGGACATTATGATGAAAAAGAAAAAATATATTTCAATGATTGTTTGTCTGGTAATCGGGACTGCGTTTATTCTGCCTGGATGTACGCCGGAGTCGCCGCCGCTTGATCCGATTGAGCAATCTGATGTATCTTTGTCTGGTGATATATCAAACCAGTCAGCGGATACATCAAAAACTGTCTCTGATAATAAGCAGATATCTATAAATAAAACTGAAACAGAAACACAATACCCCACTTTATGGAATGATAAATCAAGAGAATTGGTAGAAGTATACTACAGAAACAGCTCGGACAATTTCACGGATTTTTATTCCACCGATGAGAAGGATTTATTGGATCAATTGAACGAGGCACTGAAAGGGATCAGAATTATTAAAGAAAGTGAAAACAGAAGCAATAATAAGGTTATTTTACTTTATACATCTAAAAACGACAGCGGACGTATTACATTTGAAGACGGAAATGTAATTATTGATGGAAAAAGCTATGAAATAGAAGGCTATGATCGTATTGATAAGGTGCTGAAGAAAATAACAGATCAATACCCGGAATGGATAAAAAAATATGATGAATGGATCATTCACATGGGTATAACTGATCATTGCATAGCTGAAGCAGCTGCTGAAGATACTTACAAAAATGCAAATACAAAAGAAAAATCAGAAATAATGGTAAAACTATTAAATAAACTCGCTGATGAAGGGTTTGTGGAAAAAAGCAGTATTTTAGCGTCAGATGAGATGATCAGTTATAGCTATGTGGGCGGCGGTCTTGGCGGTATCCAGCTCAAAGAATTTGATCCTATGATGAATACCATTGACGGAAATGATATTGAATCTGAATCTTCTGCTGAACACAATGGGGCAGAACAGAAAATTGAAGATTCAAGCGCAGCAGAAAATATTCCAATGAACTGATATAGCCGATATTATTTATGTTTCAAAAAATTGCCTACAAAATAACTGATATTTCGTGTAAATTTAAGCATAATTTTATTTGTGTTTTGCGGTAAAATAAGGTAAAATATAGTTAAGTATTATTTACTGCTCCGTAGCTGACGGGGCAGTAAATAAACAACGGACATCACTGTAATTTTCAGTCCGGAGAATGTCCAAAAGTAAAATTTAACAGGAGCTGAACATTTGATGAAAAAATTTATTTCTGTCATGTTGTCCTGTCTGATAGTTTTTTGTACCTTATTGATACCATGTGAGGCTACGGCAGATGCTGCAACGTTTAATGTTGATTTTCAACTAAACAGCAAATCAGTTTATCTTGAAAACCTTGACACAGGAACAGTAGTCTTTCAAAAGGAGGCAGACGCACGACGCTTTCCGGCATCAACAACCAAGATTATGACTTATATTATTACTGCCGAACATATCAGTGATTTTAAAAACACCTATGTTACCGTTAAGGAAAATGTTCTACATAAGTTAGACGGTACGGGCAGCTCGGTAGCTGGTCTTGAGGGGGGAGAGCGGCTCAGTATTTATCAGCTTTTATGCTGTCTGATGATTCCTTCGGGAAATGATGCTGCGTTGATTCTGGCTGACTATATAGGCGGTGGAGATATTTCGAAATTTGTCGATCTTATGAACCAAAAGGCACAGGAACTGGGATGTACAGGAACACATTTCGCAAACCCTCATGGATTGAATGACCCTAATCACTACACAACGGTTACCGATATGGGTAAAATTGCAAAATATGCACTGTCAATGCCTGATTTCGTCGAAATTTCCAACATGACAGGTTCCGACTGTCTTGGTGAAGACCGCTACCTGATAACTACCAATTACATGATAGACGAAAATCGGGGCGGCGAGTATTATTACGAATATGCATCGGGGATAAAAACAGGATCCACAGGAAATGATTCGGGGTATTGTTTGGTATCTACTGCATCTAAGGACGGATATACCTATCTTTGTGTAGCTTACGGTGCTCCTTACGAGGACAAAAACGGTGAACCGTATGAAAACGGAGCAATGATTGATTCTGTGAATCTATATGAATGGGCATTTGATAATTTGTCTATAAAAACAATTCTGGATAAAAACGATCTTGTAAAGGAAATTCGCATCAATTATGCATGGAATAAGGACACTATACAGTTGATTCCTGCCAGCGGCTATACGGAGATCATGCCTGATGACGTGGAATTAGAAAGTATTGACAGAACATTCAATGTTCCGGAAGATATTGATGCTCCTGTCAAAGAAGGCGACAAGGTTGGTACAGTTACGCTGAGTTATGCAAATCAGAAACTGGCAACGATTGATTTACTGGCGGGAGAATCGGTTGACAGAAGCGATCTTCTGACTGCGGCAGACGGACTGAAAACAATTGCATCATCGCGATGGTTTTTGATTACTGTAGCAGTTGTAGGTATATTGATTATTATTTATATTATTGTTGTCGGTGTGTATAAGCGCCGTAAACGTACACACAGACCTGTCAAGAAGTACAGAAAATTTTAAATTATTATGACACAGATTAAAAAAGCCGTTCTGCACTGATCAATGTGCAGAACGGCTTTTGGTGTTTGTTAGTTTTCATGACTCACCTACTGTAGATGATGGGAAGTTTCTTTGTATAGCATTACCTTGTGTATCAGAATATATTAGTAATTCAAAACCAATAATACTGATAAGTCCTCCGATAATAACAGCAGCTATTCCAATTTCCTCAAAAACCGAAGGACCTCCAACAGCATTATTCATAATCAGATCGTAAGACAGATTCGGTGTTGCCTTGCTTATATTTCCGTATATCCATAAAATCAATCCAAGAATTGATATAACCATACCTGTTATAGAAACTGTGTGTATGTTTTTATTAATACTTTGTGTAAGG
>CACZPV010000073.1 GCA_902783065.1 uncultured Ruminococcus sp. | reverse complement strand
GTTGTTTTTCCTTCTCCGGCAGGAGTAGGATTAATTGCCGTTACTAGAACCAATTTTCCATCAGGACAGACAGCCGTGCGTTCTATAAGTTCCTCTGACAATTTGGCTTTATATTTTCCGTAATATTCGAGTTCATCTTCCGATATACCGAGTTTTTCAGCGATCTGCCCGATCGGTTTTATATCAGCCTGTTGCGCAACCTCAATATCTGTCAGCATATATTTTCTCTCCAATCTGTTTTTATTTCTGCCTAAAGGTCATAAGTTTACATACATATTTTATCATAAATATTGATATAATACAACAGCAAAATAAAAGGAAATCGACAATAACAATAAAAATTCCCATTCTACCGTATACAGTCACATATTTCGGTACAACTATCAAAAAAAGACTGTCGCACCTTTTTTAATGCGGCAGTCCCCTATTGGTTATTAATTATTATGATTTTGCGGCAATCATTAATCCTGTTATGTCCGAATAAAAAGCGTTTTTTCTTAGTTCAACAGTTTCGGCTGATTGCCTTCTAAAGCAAATACTGTATTAGAGTTAACACTATGCTTTGAAAAATATAATGCTTTTACAGCAGAATCGTACAATTCTTCATACGACTGTCCGTCCTCAGGATATACGCTGACACCAATTTTACCAGTAATGGACAACTCCTCTTTATCATTCTGATATGTATTATTAACAGCCATGATAATGTTTTCTGCTTTTTCAGCAAGTTTTTCGCGCCGGCTAAGTCCTTTAACAAAGATTATAAACTGCGACCCGTTCACTCTGCCGATAATATCGCTGTCACGGAACAATTCTCTCACGCTTCCTGCTGTTTCTTTCAGAACAGCATTCGCGAATGGTTTGCCAAATTCTTCTTCCATTTTATCATAACCGCAGATTTCAACCACAAGCATCGCATGACTGCCGGACGCACCTTCGTCATAAAGATAGCTTTTAATCTTATTTTCGGCAGCAGTCTTATTATACAGATTGGTTATATAATCTGTTCTGTCACGCCTTGTTTCATCCTCGCTCATGGTTGATCGTTCTTCAGATACATCAGCACATACCGCCATAATTTTTGCAGGAACACCCGCTGCATTTCTTACAGCAACAAAATGGATTCTGTTCCACACATAGCTTTCACTACGGGCACTATAAATTCTGACAAGACATTCAGCATCTGCACTTTCAGAACGCGCAAAATTAATTTTTTCCAGAAACTTCTTTACATCATCCGAATGTAACAATCCGGATGTCCGGATATTTTTGATAAACTCGAAAACTGCAGGCATATAACCATACATTTTTTCAAATGACCCTGAAAACTTTACACTGTCCAATCGTGGAATCCATTCAAATATAAACGACTTTGTCTGTTCAAGAATTTCGTCATATAGTTTATCGGTAATCACCAGTGATGACTGTTTTCCGGATCTGAGAGCCGGAAATTCCGGATAACGTTCATCTTCACTGACAAGACTATTTTTAAAATCATCGGCATCGATCATTTCAGCAGAATGTATACCAAAAGAAATATCTGTTTTTTTCGTAATCATCTTGATCATTTCGTCATCGGTATTCATCGGAAGATATGTATATGTGCCAAGTCCTGTGAAACAATCCATCAAATAAACAAGAATCTCAACTGGAATCAAGCCGTCTGATATGTCATTAATAAATGAAGATGCAAATGTCACTTTATTGAACAAGTGTTTGGTAAACACCTTGGTACTGATAAAATTAAGACCAACATTATACACACCTATTTCAAATCCACGGCTTCTGAGAAAATCAGTAAATTCCGCTATCTGACGCATATCCATCTGTGAGAGCATTTCCTGTGCAATATTTATACAGATGTTCTTACAGTTAACCGGATAATACGAAAGGATTTCTTCCAGTGCTTTACTTACAATATCTCCGTCTGTACCATTGAACATTGTTGTAACTGTGCAGACAGGCAAAGTAATATTTTCCTGTTCAAAGCTATAAATTACGGAAAAAATACGTCTGAGGCTGTTCAGACTTACAGCTGTAATATTACTGCTGCCGTAGAGAGAAGAATAAATTTCGTCAAAATCATATGCAGTATCATTATCCGATGATGTTTCAACAATATCATAAGAAACAATTCTTTCTGTTATACTGTCTTTTACTGGTATAAAATACCTTTCAAAATTAATTACATCTTTATTCAGTTCCTTATCAGTGTTGAATGTACTGAGTTCCCAACTTTCACGCATGTTATCATTGTAAAACAGGTACATATTTTTTCCGTTTATCTTTGCTATATCAACTGCCTTGGATGCACACGCAAATAATGCATCAAAGCTACTGCCATAGCGGGGAAAATCGGCTACACCGATGCAGGCTGAAAGTTCGGGATATACTTTATTATTAAATGTATATGTTTTATGAAGCTTTCTGAATATCTTATCCACGACAGAAAGACATTCTTCTTTATCAGGTATATCCTTAACAAATACGATGAAATTGTCATCCTCTACCCTGCCGATAATATTGTTATCACTGAACTGCTGACGAAGAAGTTCCGCAATATCCTTGAGTATCTCATTACCAAAACGATATCCTGTCTGACGATTAATACTTCTGAATCCGTCAATATCAATCAGCATCAGCATATGGAAACCATTTTTTCCTGTATTATTCAGAAAATCTTCTATTTCATTTCTAAGTCCGTTAAAGTTCCACAAACCAGTAACAGGATCCCTGTCTGTGATAATCTCACCTAATCCGGATGTAACAGAACTGTAATTCAATGTCTGGATGCTGACAAATATCTTAACAATTCCTTCATCATCCGTAATCGGTATACCAGTACAGCGAACAGCAACGTAAATATCACCGCCGATTTTCATCGGACATTCAAGAATAATTCTTTCATTTCCGTTACTGATTTCTTTACTAAGATTATCAGTCCGGAATGTTCGCTGAAACTTATTACGATATTCTTCCGCAATAATTTCTCCAAAAAGCATTACCGCTTCACTATAATTTTTCGGGGTGTATCCAAACAGTGTTTTGAAACTGCCTTTTCTCTCCTGACAGATATCCTTTTTCAGATCAAATTCCAGTACATAATCGGAAACTTTATTCAGAATTTCCGTATCTTTTTTTCTGGTTTCGAGCATTTCCTGTTTCTGGCTTTCAATGGTACGGATAAGTTCATCCCTGTCCATTTTACGGTAGATATCACGGCTTTCCTTTTCTGTTTCCTCCGCAATACGAGTTTCATTTCCTTTGGACACACTGCTGTCAGTATGATTGACATCAGCATACTCGGCAGCCAGTTTTTTAAAATCACTCAGGACTGATGAAAAACAATCCATCATTTCGTCAGAAAACATACCGCATGCCCCGGTGCGAATCATCTCCACTGCTTGTTCGTGAGAAAACGCTGCCTTATAAGGACGTTCACTCGTCAATGCGTCATAACAATCTGCAACGGAAACAACCTGTGCCCAGATAGGAATCTGATCTCCTACCAATCCGTCCGGATAACCTTTACCATCATATTTTTCATGATGATACCGGCAGATATCATAACAATATGTAAAATATTCGTTTTTTTCCACACTATCAAGCTGATTTAACAAATCACAACCCTTAACGGTATGCTCCTTCATAATCCGGAATTCATCATAGGTAAGTCTGCGGGGGCTTAACAAAATTGAATCCGGAATAGCAATTTTTCCAATGTCATGCAGTGATGATGCAGAAGCAATCAAATTGATTTTTTCCTCAGTCATCCTATATTTCGGATATTTTACCGCAAGCGATCTCAGCATTACTTCGGTAAATTTTTTTATTCGATGTATATGACGTCCTGATTCCACATCACGGTATTCGATCACAGTACTTAACGTATCAAGCATATCATTATTTATTGTATTGATTTTTCTCTGCTGCAGCTTTAATGCTTTGTTCTGAGCCAGAATCTTTGCCGTCTGCTTTTCCACGAGTTCTTCCAGTTCTTGCTTATGAGCATAAAGCTCAACTAAATTTGCCACTCGTTTTCTGATCACAAAGGGATTGACCGGAGAAGAAACTACATCACTGAACGGAAGTTCCATATTAACAGACTTCATTCTCGAACTATTTTTATTTAAAATAAGAATTATCGGAACATTGTCAAATATTTTCAGATTATTCAATGTGTTCACTATATCCTTGCTGAAATTTTTTGCCATATCCTCATTGATCAGTACAATAGAAAGGGAATCCCTATATTGCGTAATAAATCTGAAACTCAATTCACTGCTTCCTGTCTGGATAATTTCATATTCAGATGCAAATATTTCATGGATAATAGATTTATTCATTTCAATGTTATCCGCAACAAGCATCTTTTTCAATTTGATCATCTCCCTCGGAGTATACT
>CACZPV010000072.1 GCA_902783065.1 uncultured Ruminococcus sp. | reverse complement strand
TTTTCTTAACCGGCTCCGGACCGGCAGAATAGGGATCCGGATAGTGGTTTTCCGAACCGGTATTATTTTCGGAAATTTCCGTACCGTAAGCGGGAGCATTCATTCCTCTGGTTTGTTGTACATCCGAAGGTTGAAACGCACTGCTATAATCGACAGGCGGTGTATCAAAGCTGATACTCTTAAACTGCTGATTCCCATTATCTGAAGTATTAATATCAGCATTTGGCACAATTCTGGTGGAAGAACCGCAATACTCACAAAATTTCTGTGAATCATCGATTTCCTTGCCGCAAGCGGGACATAACATAATCATCACTCCTCAATTTAGTGGAATCAGATGTAACTAATCTATCACAACTGATTCCCGGATTTAATAGCTTACCGATATTGATTCAGAAAAAATTATTCTGATCGTAACGGTTAATGCCTGTTTTATTCATTATATCAGAAAAAACAGGATTTTTGTCAACTAATCTGTTAAGTTTTTAAAAATTGTGTATTTAACCAATATTTCATTATCACAATCGTATATTATCACCATTCCGATTCTTCTCTCTGTCAGGAATTAGTAAGAATCTGTGTACCCGTTATTGACGGTCAATAAATGTGCAGTATATTTCGATGTTTTATTCATTATCTGATACTTTAAAAGCACCCGTCAAATGTGCTTTCTTTTCCCTGTGCCATTCAAGCCTTTGTTCAGACTTCTTCTACACCCTTTTCTGTAAATTTAAGAACTCTGTCACAGATTGCAAGTGCTGCCGGACGGTGTGTAACTATTATTACAGTTTTGTCCGTCATTTGTCTGAGATTTTGCAAAAGATGCTGTTCTGTCGCCGTATCAAGAGAACTTGTCGCTTCATCAAGAATCAGAACCGGACTGTCGGAAAAGATTGCTCTTGCTACAGCGATACGCTGCATTTGTCCTTCTGAAAGTCCCGTTCCCCTTTCTCCAAGAAGTGTATCAATTCCATTTTCAAGCTCCCCTACAAATTCATCTGCACACGCAATCCGCAGTGATTGTTCAATTTTTTCATCATCCTGCATTTTTGATTTATCAGAAAATGAAACGGCTTCTCTTACAGTTCCCGTCATCAGCTTATTACCCTGCGGTACATAAGCGAACATTCGGTGATATCTGGGGGTAATCTGTTCCATGCCCTGCTTTGTCTGCATAAAACAATCTCCCTCATCAGGGCGATAAATACTCATCAGAAGCTTGATAACTGTTGATTTACCGCATCCGCTATGACCGGTAAAGGCAACATAATCGCCTTTTCTGACACGTATGTTAATTCCACTCAAAACTACAGGCATATTGTCCTTAGAAAGCTCTGTCACCTTGTCCGAGGGCGGATAATAAGTAAAACCAACATTGCGGAGTCCGATCTCACTCAAACTGTTATGGTAAAGATCTGTTATTTCATCAAGCGGCAAAGACGGCTCAGTATTATCCTCGTCAAAGTCCTCTATTTCCATTAATCTTTCGGCACTGGCTGTCATAGCGTAAAATTTTGGCAAATAACCGGTGATATTTGCAAACGGGGACTGTATTTGTGAGATCAGTTGTGTTACTGCCGTAAGAGTGCCGTAAGAAATCGTCCCTGTGAGGATTCCCCAACCGCACCAGCACACTCCAAAAAGATACATTCCCTGTATTGAAGCTCCAAAACCTATATTACAAAAATTAGAAAAACGGTTTTTCCTCATTCTTGCAGCTTTATGATCCTTAGTCTTATTAACCATATCCTGCATTGTTTGCTGTTCAGCAGCAAAAGATCGAATCATCATCATATTGCCAAGAGTTTCCTGCAAAAAAATTCGCAGACTGCCATCTTTCTCCTGTACATTCTTATGCAGCCGTTTAAGTACCTTACGAAAAGAATATGTCAATATCACCATCACGGCACCGCCGGGCAGAATAATCCATGTAAACCACGGCTGTAGTATAATAATCATAATTACCGCACTGATCATCTTTACTGCCATTCCTGCAACTCCGGGAATAATCTCCGTATAGCCGTTTGCAACAACGACAGTATCATTAGTCAGCCGGTTAAGCCATTCGCCTGAATGAACAGCATCCACAGCTGCGAAATTTTTTATAAGCAAATGTTTCATCAGCCGTTCCTTAAAGATATTCTCCAGAGTGGAACGTGATAATTCACTCAAAAAACGGATCACAGCTCTCATAGAAAGCTGGGCAATAACAAGCAGGATCACAAAACAAGCATTCATTGCAAAGCCGTTGGTGTCCTTGGCAACAGCGCTGTCCACAATATTTCGCAGAAGGAGCGCATACAGTACTCCGCTTGCTCCGTGGAGTACCTGAATAAATGTCAAAATAAAAATATATATTTTTTTCCGTCCCGGGACGGTAAAAAGCCACTTCAGAGTTGAATTTTTGATCATATTAATTAAGCTTCCTGAATCATTTTTAACGATATGCACGTCAGCAAAATCAGCCATTTCATAAAACAGCTGTCATATTTTGATGCTGTCAAGGCAATACTATTATTGTCATACGTTACTCTAAATAATTTAAAAGTAATACCTGAATCTGATTCACCTTGACGAATATTTTCCTTTCTTTTTGAAAATCGATTTAACATAACCGCTTAATACAAAACCTGTTACAATATTTTTCATCTCACCGCAGCAAGGGCATTTTCTTGGATACATAAGCTCATATCGGCAATCAGAATGTAACAAATGTATTTTATTAGTTTTGTTAATACATTGACGACAAATATTTCCGCCAAATTGTTTAATAATTTTTCGTTTTGATACCATATTTTTTGACTTCCCCTCAACGGATTAATATTTCAACATTTAAAAAAACGACCGCAGGGAGCGACTACGTGAATCGTTCCGTGCGGTCACGCACTGGTGCGAGTGATGGGACTTGAACCCATACGTCGTGAAACACACGCCCCTCAAACGTGCCTGTCTGCCTATTCCAGCACACTCG
>CACZPV010000071.1 GCA_902783065.1 uncultured Ruminococcus sp. | reverse complement strand
GGTATACAGGTTTCCAATAAAAATAGTGACAGCTATTTCTATCTGGAAAAGGGTGAACTGACTGTCAATGCCGGTTATGACGGTATTGATGTCAAGACAGATGCGGAAACTGATTCATTCAGCGGATATATTCAGCTGAACGGCGGTACGGTTAATGTTACATCAGGCGGCGGTTCCGATAATTCCAAAAACAGTGAAACCTCTCAAAAAGGTATTAAGTGTAAGGGAAACATTACCGTCAGCGAAACAACACTTAATGTATCCGGTGCCGATGATGCAATCAACAGTAAAAGCAATATTATCATTAATTCCGGTACTGTTGAAGTATCAAGTTCAGATGATGGTATAACAGCAGAAGGTGATCTGACTATAAATGGGGGTAAGGTAACGGTTACTAAATCATATGAAGCACTGGAAGCTTGCAATGTTACCATTAATGACGGTGAGATCAATGTGTCAGCCAGTGATGACGGTATCAATTGTTCAGGCGGTTCCGATACAAGCTCTGAGGATGAAAACCCATGGAGTCAGGGCAATACTGACGCAAAACTGACAATTAACGGCGGCAGCGTTTATGTCAATGCACAGGGCGATGGTCTTGACAGTAATGGGTCAATTTATATAACCGGTGGTACCACAATTGTAGAGGGACCCACAGACGGCGGTAACGGAGCAATTGATAAGGGTGATGGTAGTGAATGTACTGCCAGTATCACAGGCGGTACGGTGCTGGCAATCGGTTCAACCGGTATGGCAGTTAACTTCGACAGCGGTACACAATGTTCGGCTCTTGTTCAGATCTCAGGTGACAGCGGTACAGAAATTTCTGTGGATGATGGATTAGGCTTTAAATATACTGCAACCAAGAGCTTTGCTTGTGCAGTTTATTCTTCGCTAAGCATGAACCAGGGAAACAGTTATACAATGACAGCAGGTTCTTCAACTGCGTCAATGGATTTTACATCCGGTCTTTATTACAGTAATGTTGCTTCTATGGGCGGCATGGGTGGTATGGGCGGTCCCGGCGGACGCTGATGAAAAAGTAACACTTTATATGAGCAGTGAGCGAACCGATAGTATTCGGTTCGCTCGTGCTGTTGAAAATTTATGGAGATTATTATGAAAGAAAGTATTTATGGAAATCATTATGCAGCACTGGAAAAATCGGCAGACGAACTGTCGGAAAGTGTTGCCGAAATCAGACAGGAACTTAGTGAAAAGTTGGGAATGGATCCGGTAGAGCATTATCTGATTCGTATTAAAGGCGAAGACAGTATGCGTGAAAAATGCAGAAGAAAAGGACTTCCTGAAACAACGGAATCGGCACTCGGTATTATTAAGGATGCGATTGGCGCAAGAATTGTATGTGCTTTTGTGGACGATTTGTATACGATAAAGGATTATCTGAAAAATTCGGGACGTTTCGAGGTAATAGAAGAAAAAGATTATATTCGCCATGCCAAACCAAACGGTTACAGAAGTTATCATATGATCCTTAAAATAAGAGGAATGTATTATGCGGAGATCCAGCTGAGAACTATATCAATGGATACATGGGCTGCTCTTGAACATCATATGAAATACAAAAAAGAGATCGGAAGTCAGACGGAACTGATTGTCAGTGAGCTGAAACGCTGTGCGGATGAGCTTGCATCTACGGATCTTTCTATGCAGACGATCAGGGATATGATATTTGAGGAGGACCATGAATTGTTGTGAAAAGAAAGGAAATGAACGATGAAAATATTGCTTGCAGAAGATAATAAAGACCTTAACAATGTATTGACAGCGGTACTGAAGCATGAAAATTATGATGTTGATTCTGTTTATGACGGGCAGGAAGCTGTTGACCGAATTGAAATTGACTCCTATGATTGTATCATACTGGACATTATGATGCCAAAAAAGAACGGCATTGAAGTACTTGAAATAATAAGGGGGAAAAACATTATCACTCCTGTACTTATGCTTACAGCAAAGGCTGAAATAGAGGACAGAGTAATCGGACTGGATGCAGGAGCAGATGATTACCTGACAAAACCGTTTGCTATGAAAGAATTGCTGGCAAGGGTACGTGCGCTGACCAGAAGAAAAAATGAATACAGCACTAAAAAACTCAGCTATAAGGATATCTCGCTGAGTTCTGAATCACTGGAGCTGAGATCAGAAAATACAGTGCGATTGTCGATCAAGGAATTTGAATTGATGCAGAATTTAATGCTTAATAAAGAACGGTTTCTGGATGCAGAGTATCTGAAAGAGAGAGTATGGAATAATGACCCGGATGTAAAACCGAATACTGTAAAGCTGTATATATCTTATCTTAAAAGAAAGCTGAAAGCAGTTTCATCTGATGTTGCTATAGAGGGAGATAGTGAAACCGGATATAAACTTTGCTGATAAAGCAGAGAAGGAATGATTATATGAATGAACAAGCAATTAAAAAATTAAGAAGAAAATTCACATGGTCGGCATTTTTATCGTTTCTGATAGTAATGCTTCTGATGGGAGGTATGATATATTTCGTCAATCTTCATACAACGATTGAACATATTCATACGGTGCTGAATTATATTGTTGAGAACGGCGGAAATATCCTGAAATCGGATGAACATAAAAGGGAAGAACCATATATTGACGAAAACAATGAATATGAACTGGATGATTTCTGGAAAGATGTTTTTCATACAGGAATAGACGCCTCTCCTGAATTTCAGTATTCAACAAGGTATTTTGCTGTAATATTTAATACCGAGGGCGATGCTGTGGATGTTGAAACCAAAAGTATTGCTTCTGTCAGCAGTGATGAGGCACAGAAATATGCGAGGAAGGCATTGAAAGAAAATAATATCTATGGTACGATAGAAAACTATTATTATGAAACTGCTGATATCAGTACGGGAAAAATAGTTGTGTTTCTGGATTGTACAGCTAATATGGCAAATATCAGAAGGCTGATGAATATTATTCTGATTCTTGTTGTGATAGGAGCGGCTGCATCCTATTTTCTTGTTAAACTGATGTCCTATCGTATGATCCAGCCTGAGATCAAGGCTGTTGAAAGACAAAAGCAATTTATTACTAATGCAGGACATGAGTTGAAAACTCCACTTGCTGTTATTAAAGCAAATACAGAATTGGATGTGATGCTTAACGGAGAAAATGATTGGAATCAGTCAACACTGCGTCAGATTGATCGTATGACAGAATTAATTGCCAATCTGATTACCATTGCCCGTGCGGAAGAGCAGCAGGATATAAAAAATCTGGTTGATGTCGATTTTTCATCAATTGCGGAGGAGGTTGCTTCCAGTTTTGCACCTGTAGCCGTTAAGGCAGAAAAAACGCTGGAAACTGATATTGAAAATAATGTTGTTATGAAAGCAGAGGAAACAAAAATCCGCCAGCTTGTGACACTGCTTACTGACAATGCCATTAAATACTGTGACGAAAAAGGAAAAATCAGAATTACGCTTGCTGTAAAAGGGAAGACAATACGTTTTGCGGTTTATAATGATTATGCAGGCGGAGATAAACTGGATTGTTCTAAATTTTTTGAACGCTTCTATCGGGCTGATGATTCTCATAATGACGATAAGGGCGGCTATGGAATAGGTCTGTCTATAGCGGAAAGTATTGTTAAAGGATATAAGGGTACCATACAGGCAAACTGTACAGGAGGGGTTATTTGCTTTATGTGCCGGTTCAGGATGTAAGTGTAAAATTATAGTTGGCAGCGGTACATAAATCTGTGGTGAACGAAAAATTTCACATTTAGGCACCGGCGGCTCGCCGGTCGGGATGTAAAGTTTGAGTAATATGTTGCTTTTCATGCTCAGAATATGGTATACTATAAAGCAGTATTAAGACAGAAAATAATAAAATGGGTGATGTCAAATGAAAACAAAAAATGTATTGGACCTGACTGATCTTTCCCATAAGGAACTTCTTGATGTTATACGTCTGGCTGATGAGATCAGAAAAAAACCCTCTGATTATGCTGATGCATGCCGTGGGAGAATATTGGCTACTCTTTTCTATGAACCCTCTACAAGAACCCAGATGTCGTTTCAGACTGCCATGCTTCGTTTGGGAGGTACAATTATAGGTTTTGATAATCCGCAAAATTCCAGCGTTGCCAAGGGCGAAAGCCTGAAAGATACAATAACAGTTGTGGGAGGGTATACCGATATTATCGCAATTCGTCACCCGATGGAGGGAACGGCAGCTGCGGCGGCTATGTATTCACCTGTACCGGTTGTCAATGCAGGCGACGGAGGTCATCTGCATCCAACGCAGACATTGACAGATGTAGTGACACTACATAATGAACTGGGCAGACTTGATAATCTGACTATTGGTTTATGCGGAGATCTTAAAAACGGCAGAACAGTTCATTCACTTATAAAGACCATGTCCACATTCAAGGGAAATAAATTCATTCTGATATCAACACCGGAACTGACAATTCCGCAGTATATCAAGGATATTATTAATGCCTCCGAATGTACATATGAGGAAATTTCAAGTCTGGCTGAAGCCATGCCAAATCTGGATGTGCTGTATATGACGAGGATTCAGAGAGAACGTTTTGCCAGCGAAGAAGAATATCAAAAGCAGCATGATGTATTTATTCTAGATAAAGATAAACTTAAAGCAGCAAAAAAGACGATGAAAATTCTTCATCCGCTTCCGAGAGTAGATGAGATTACTGTGGAAGTTGATTATGATGAAAGAGCAAAATATTTTGAACAGACGGTATACGGTATGTATGGCAGAATGGCGCTTATTATGACCATGCTGGAGAAGGGAGAAAAGGAATTTCCGTCCAGAGTAATGCCTACACATCCGTTCCGCTGTAATAATCCTAAATGCATTACAGTTACGGAAAAATACCTCCCGGGTGTCTTCAGAGAAGCCGGCGGTGATATGCTGATATGCAAATACTGTGATGGCAGAAGGCTGATCTGACAAGCGTAAAAACGGAGAACACCAATATTGCAGTTCGGTGTTCTCCGTTTTTTAATAGATGCTTAATGCTTATGTCTATTTTTCAGGTGTTAATTATTACCCTGTTTGCTGTTAACAAATCCTGCTGCCTGATCGACAACAGTATTGATTGTATCACTTACTGTCTTTCTATCCACCTTGTCGCCGGCAATTTTTGAAGCTGCATCTGTAGCTGCGGACTTTACCTGCTTTTTAATGTTTTCATCTTTTGCGGCTCCTGACACGGCATTTTTTACTTCATCCATAATTCCCATAATAAAACCTCTTTTCAATGATTGGTCTATTGTAAAACTGATTAAAGCAATTGAAACAACGTGATTACATTTTATCTCCACTGACGGCGGTCATTTCCTCTGCTACCCACAGAGAAAATGACTGTTTTTGATTAGTGGGCAGTTTTACAATTGACGGATTTATACAATGACATTATTATACATTTTTCTGCTTCGAATGTCAAATTTCTCCCAGCGCGAAAGTCTGACGGAGCCGAAACGCATTTTCCCGAAAATCTTATTTGTCATTTTTTCGCTTTTACTATCAGCACTTTGGAAATACGCCTGTCTTCTACTTCCTGTACAGTAAAGCGTGTTCCATCTATGACAATAGAAGGATGCTCACCGCTTTTAGGAATGTGTCCCATTCTATCCAGCATGATTCCTGCCACCGTATCGTTTTCTTCATCCTCAAAATCAAGTCCGGTAAGTTCGCTGATTTCATCAAGTGAAGTTGTTCCTGCTACTGTAAAACTTCTGTCATCCAGCTTTCTTATTTCCTCATCCTCATTATCATATTCATCCTGTATATTTCCGACAATCGATTCAATAAGATCTTCCATGGTTATTATGCCGCCTGTACCGCCAAATTCATCCACAACAACTGCAATCTGAGTTCTGTTTTCGGTCATAGCTTCAAACATTTCGCTGCAGCGCTTTGACTCAGGAACAAACACTGCTTCCTTAATTATTTCCCTGCTGACTTTTTCAGTCGGTGCATTTGTGCTGACATATTTCAGCATATCCTTCACATACAGAATACCAACAATATCATCGATATCATCTCCGTATACAGGCAGGCGGGATTTACCGCTTTCAATCGCAGTTTTTGCAGCATCTGTAATTGCCGAATCCAGTTTTACAGCTACTATATCTTTTCTGTGCGTCATAATTTCACCAACGGACGTATCATCAAATTCGAAAACATTTTCGATCATATCCTTGGTATTTTCCTCAATAACTCCGCTTTCCTCTCCTTCGTCAACCATCATCAGAATTTCCTCTTCTGCACGATGATTCGTGTCATTTTCCGTATAATTTCCCGTTATTTTGAGAACAATACAAGAAAGGAAGTCGGAAAAAACAGCAAGCGGATAAAACAGTGCAGCAAAAAAAGTCAGCGCTCCGGAACAACGTATCAGCATTGCTTCTTTTTTTCCTTCTCCTATTTTTTCCGGCAGGAAAAAGCCAAAGGCAAGGTATATCAGACATCCGGTCATAAACACCAATAAATTTACACAGATACTCCATATAAGATATTGGTCAGCAGCTGCGTTTTCATTTCCGGAAAAATAAGTGAATACTCCTGTCAGCGTCCGTGTCAAAACAGGCGACAGTGTAATGACAGACAAAAGCAGCCCTGCCGCACTGTTAACCAATCTGCCGGTGCGCATACATTTTATATATTTCATATCATTTTCAAGAATTTTCAATGCCTTTTCTGCTTTTCCGTTACCGTGATCAGATTTTTTTCTGACATCATTCAAAGATGAATTTCCAAGTGCTCCCAGACACAGGGAGAAAAAAATACTTACCGTTAAAAATAAAATGAGAATGACAATATCTGCAAACGGGTAATCATCCCAGACCGAAAGCAGCCATATAATAAACCCGCTCTTAAGGTCATCTCCCATACCTTTTACCTCCTGAGCATTATTGCATCATAACTTTCAGACAATATCCGATATCTCCGAAAAATTATTTTCAGAGGTACAATATATCTGTAATTCAGAGCTGACTGGTATCAATGATACTCAGACAAACTTATCATAATTAATAATACGAAATATCGTGCTGTATGTCAACGGTTATTTTCACATATATTTCACTTCACTTACATAATATTATGGTGGTAACCTCTAAAAAGTATTCAGCGTTATGTGTTTTTAGTTGTGCCGTAATACTACCTTAAATATATCACGTCAGGAGAGATAATTTTGTCATTGAACGGGCTTTTTCAGATTCCATGCGACCGGAATAACAGAGAAACAATTATCGGAGGACTTCTGCTGCAATATCCTTTTTTATCAAGAGAAACAATCGGTGAAAGCCTTTGTTATCGTCCAATTGATCTTTTATCTGTTGGAAACAGACAAAATGCCGTTCTGCTCAGTGCCGCATTTCACGGTATGGAATGGATAACTTCATTAATACTGCTCAGATTTATGAACGAATTATGTGAGTGTATAAGCAAAGGCCGCAGCATGTACGGTGTAATGATTGGTGCCATGGTTAACCGAAGGGGAATAGCTGTGATTCCCTGCGTCAATCCCGATGGCGTGGAAATACAGATTAACGGATACTCTGCTGCCGGAATGTATCAGGAACTTGTGCGCAGTATTTCTCAAGGCAATACTAAAAACTGGCAGGCAAATGCAAGAGGAGTTGACATTAATCATAATTTTAATGCTGACTGGGAATTGCTTCACCGCAGAGAACAGGAAAACGGAATCAACTCTCCTGCTGCTACACGTTACGGTGGAGAATA
This sequence comes from uncultured Ruminococcus sp., assembly GCA_902783065.1. Lineage (GTDB taxonomy): Bacteria > Bacillota > Clostridia > Oscillospirales > Acutalibacteraceae > UBA1213. The sequence goes on along the minus strand of CACZPV010000071.1, from coordinate 83 downwards.
TCCCGAAAGCGAACCCGAGAGCCGTACCATTGCATCTCTTTGTCGTGCCGGACGATTCAGTCACGCACTTGCCTTTCATAGTC
>CACZPV010000070.1 GCA_902783065.1 uncultured Ruminococcus sp. | reverse complement strand
ATACAACTGAAAATCACTTGAAACAAATGACAATGTATATGCTGTGCCGGCTGTCACCGGAATAGTATGTTCAATTTTAAGACGCTGCGACGAGCTTCCTAAAACATTGCCGGGAATATATATTTCATCACACAAATTTGCTGTTTTGTCACCAACGGAAACTAAATCCCCGTTAATCGTTTCCGAATTGCCATAAATACAATAATTTTTCAGCACTCCCGTATTCTGAGCCGTAAACATTAAAGGAGGAACTCCTGAGATTGTTTTTATGTTACTACTCTTTCCAAGTGCTTTTCTGATCCACATTTCACGAACAAGATTAAATTTTTTCATTTTAAATCACCTCATATCATCGTCGAGCCGCCGGAGCCGTGACACACTTCCCCGAGGGAAACCCTTTGTTTAAAAACAAAGGGTTATCCCCCAGACCCCCTTCCTAAAAAACTGAAAATATTCATATAATCTATTCTCAAAACATTTGATCGCAATAGGAAATACCAAACATTGAATCAATAAAAGCAGACGACTGATAAAACTGTTTAAGCCTAAATGGCTGTGGGTATTAGTATGGGTCCGGCGGCTCGCCGGTTAGTAAGGGTCCGGCGGCTCGCCGGTTAGTAAGGGTCCGGCGGCTCGCCGGTTAGTAAGGGTCCGTCGTCACGCTGGCGGCTCGCTCTGTTTCAGTTATTCATTCAGTATTTATTCACTATCACCGCAATCAGCTGTTTTTATTTCAGATTGCAATAATTATTCATTTTCAATCACTTCATACCAATGATCGCTTTTAGAGTGATACCGCCATACCGCCGGAACATCTGCGACCACAGCATTTGTGCCGCCTTGGATTGAAAAGTGAGAACCATTAACAAGGTAGGAATTGCATACCTCTTTTGTAAGTACCGTATTAAGCTTACCCTTATCCGCATCAAGCAGAGTAAGCGAACCATCAATTCCCTCTTCTATACTGCCAAAATCCGGAACATTTCCCTCGTTGAAAATCATGTTAAGTTTTATTACTTTGTTCACAAAAAACATCCTTTCTGTAATAGACCTGTTCGGCAAACTGAAAAAAGTCGAATGGACGAGTTTTTTTATCAGACGACAATTTTTCGCAGGAATACTTGAAATAATTGGCTGAGGGTGACAGAAAAAGAACCTTTCAGACGACTTTTTGGAGGTTATCGTACAGATCTGATTTAGAATTGAAGAAATCATCTTCAATAGTCCGTCAAATCCAAATAACATTTGACCTTTAAAAGTCAAATGTTACAAAACTGTAACAGCTTACAAACAAGTTTTTTCATTTATACCTGAACCAGTATTTGACATTATGGGAATCATATGTATAAAGCAGAATTTTCTGCCCATACTATAACTGAACTAAACAGAAGACATTCTTAAAGTATTATTCCGGAGAGTGTTGGCACTTTAATAATGTGCAGATTTCTGAGATGATTATTAATGCACAATAAGGAAAAGACATGTATCAGTCTTATCGTTTGCACGACCCCAAAAGCGATACGTTCTCAGGAATAGTTTTTTGAGATAGTCTGGAAAGGATATGACTCATATGAATTACGATGACAAAGAATTACTGGGCGATATCTATCAATTAGCAGAAACAGGAATTGAAGCCACAAAAACGGTTCTTCCAAAAGTAGAAGACAGTGCGCTTAAAGAAGAACTCGAAGAGCAGTATAATGATTATTCTGAGGCAAGAGCGAAATCGGAGCAAGGGCTGATTGATGCAGGAGCGTTTCCAAGAGGAAATTCGCCATTTCAAAAAGCAGCCATGTGGGGCGCAATACAGATGAAAACACTCAATGAAACTTCTCCTGAGCACATTGCCGAAATTATGATCAACGGTACGACCATGGGGATCATAGATCTCACAAAAGATATCGGTGACTGCTGCGGTGCATCTGATAGTACTGTACATTTTGCTCAGAAATTTATAAAAAACGAACAGCGTCATATAGATAACCTTAAAGCTTTTTTGCAGTAAAAAAAGATGCTGTATGTTTCTTTTACTAAAAAAGAACATACAGCACCACAGTTTTAACATTATTACAGTCTGCTTTTATTGATTAAATATTTAGTTTAAATTACTGCCTTAATCCGTGAAGATGATTTGATGAATTATAATAAGAAAAGTCATTACTGCTTCATCTTATCCAGGCAAAACAAGCGCACCTGTCCGATAATTTCCTGAATGCAAAATAATGAATAAAACTTTGCATTATAGCTACACTTTTACTGTTCATCAATACCGAGTTTCACGGATTCAGGTTATAATCAATGAGGTAAGACAATCACTAAAACAATCATTGCTATAACTTCCAGCGCAAAAATAACAGGAATCCCTATCATAAACTTTGGATGCTTGGTCTTGTGATGAAGAATCCTCATTGTCAGATATTCAAAAACACAGCCGCTGAGCGCTGCAGCGATCAGGAGAGTATTTTCGGGTACTCTCCACTGTTTTTTTCGTGCTGCAAATTTATCATGTACAGTCAGATAAACCGCAGCAATATTGGCAGCAATCAAATATACTGCCCCGATAATCGGAAGAATTTTATCCAATCTTTTCACTCCTTCCATTATTCACTATTCAGGCGGCACAAACCCTCACCTTTTTATAATCGGCTGTTATTCACTATTCAGTCGATTGTAAAATGACGGCTGCGGGCATGCGCAGCACACCCGCAGCCTGGATAAATTGCTGCTTCTTTCAGAGCAAAATCAATCACCGAACTCCATCTGTCCGTTTTCTTCCTGCTGTTTTTCAGCCGATGCCTTGACAAATTCACGAAACAGCGGATGAGCATGATTCGGACGACTCTTAAACTCCGGATGATATTGCACACCTATGTAAAAACGATGTGAGGGTATTTCTACTGCCTCTACCAACATTCCGTTCGGAGAAGTTCCGGTAAAAATCATTCCATTTTCTTCAAACTGATTTCTGAAATCATTATTAAACTCATAGCGGTGACGGTGACGCTCAGATACCTCCGGCTTACCGTAGGCATGTTCCATAATCGTGTTTTTTTTCACCTTGCACGGATATGCTCCCAGACGCATTGTACCGCCCATATCAATAATGCCTTTCTGATCCGGCATCAGATCAATAACCTTATGCTTGCTTTCAGGTGCAAACTCGCCGGAATCAGCATCACTGAAATTAAGAACATTTCTGGCAAATTCAATCACTGCGGTCTGCATCCCAAGACAGATACCAAGGTACGGAATATCATGCTCCCGTGCATATTTCGCAGCAATAATTTTACCCTCTACACCTCTGTTTCCGAAGCCGCCGGGAACAAGAATACCATCGGCATCTCCAAGCAGTTCATCAGCTGTATATTCTGTGATCAGTTCTGTATCAATCCACTGAATATCAATAAACGATTTATTTTCGTAGCCGGCATGACGCAGTGCTTCTGCAACTGAAAGATATGCGTCATGAAGCTGTACATATTTACCGCATAAAGCAATTTTTACAGTTTTTTCACGGGCATTGATCCTGTCAAGCATTTCCTGCCATTCGCTCATATCAGGTTTTGGCGCATCAATGTGAAGTTCACGACAAACTATATTGCTGAAATTCGCCTTTTCAAGCATCATCGGTGCCTGATAAAGTACCGGAATCGTCATATTTTCAATCACACAATCATCCTTGACATGACAGAACATAGCTATTTTTTTAAAAATGCTCCTATCCTCAATCGGCTCATCGCTTCTGAGAACCATAATATCAGGATTAATTCCGAGAGAACGCAGTTCCTTGGCACTATGCTGTGCAGGCTTT
>CACZPV010000069.1 GCA_902783065.1 uncultured Ruminococcus sp. | reverse complement strand
ATTCCATAAATACTTGCATAAAATTAAAGAAAATGAATGTTTATGCAATAAAAACGGTATTTACCCTTGAAAACTTAGGGGGACTGATTAGTTACCTAAAATTAATAATCTAGCACATTTAGAGTAGTACACCGGATTAAAAAACTATTGACATTCTACGATAAAAATTGTATTATATTATCGTAAAATGTTATCTTATTTATCTGGATAACGGCAATATCCATAATGCAATGAAGAGAAGGAGTAGTACCTGTCCCTGTGCAAAGAGAGCCGACGGTGCTGTGAGTGCGGCCACAGGAGGGTATGAAGGTAGTCTTGGAGCAGCTTTGCTGAACGATTTATGATTTATTATAATCTATCTACTAAGCAAAGACGTGTGCCGCACGTTAACACGGCTTGTATTCGATCAGAAGATCCGATATTAATGATGCCATATAAGAGTGGTACAGCGAAGGCGGTTATACAGCTTCGTCTCTTTGTCATAAGGGACGGGGCTTTTTTATTTCGGAGTTTCTGACGAATCAGATTTTTATTCATATTCGGGTTTTAACCCCAATAATTATAAGGAGGACAAATTTTATGAAACTTAACGGTTCAGAAATTATCGCCGAGTGTCTTCTGGAACAGGGAGTTGATACCGTTTTCGGTTATCCGGGCGGTGCGGTTCTTAATATCTATGATGCACTTTATAGATACAGCGATAAAATTACACACATTCTTTCATCTCACGAGCAGGGGGCTGCCCATGCTGCTGACGGCTATGCCAGAACAACCGGAAAATGCGGTGTTGTAATTGCAACTTCAGGTCCCGGAGCAACTAACCTTATTACTGGTATAGCAACCGCTTATATGGACTCTATTCCTATGGTTGCTATTACCGGAAATGTAACCAATGACCTTCTGGCTCGTGATAGCTTTCAGGAGGTGGATATTTGTGGTATTTCTATGCCGATTACAAAGCACAACTTTATTGTTAAGGATGTAAAAGATCTTGCAAACGTAATAAGAAAAGCTTTCAAAATTGCTATGAGCGGCAGAAAAGGACCTGTATTGATTGATATTCCCAAGGATGTAACAGGTGCCGTATATGATTACGAACCCTCAGAACCGGAAAAAATCTTTAATCCGTTAATCTCCGGAAAGAATGATTTTAACACCGCTGCAGAAATTATAAAAAATGCAAAATGTCCTATGATATACATGGGAGGCGGTGTTGTGAGTGCTGACGCATCTGAGGAACTTTTAACTCTGGCTGAGAAACTTGACTGCCCTGTTGCAACATCTGTAATGGGCCTTGGAGGTTTCCCACAATCCCATAGACTGTTTATGGGTACCATCGGTATGCACGGCGGCTATGAAACAGGTAAGGCAACCGATAACTGTGACCTGATTCTGACGGTTGGTGCAAGATTTTCAGACCGTGTCGCAGGCGACAGAGAAAAGTTTGGTAAAGATGCGAAAATTATTCAGCTTGATATTGATAAGGCTGAAATTAACAAAAACGTTAAGATTGACTGCTGCTTGCTTGGAGATCTGAAAGATACCCTGAGAGAATTAACAGAGGCAGTTGAAAAGATGCAGCATAGTGAATGGATCGCTCAGCTCGCTGAATGGGGCAAAAACAGTACGGTGGCTGAAACACCGAAATCGGAGGAATATGCACATCCTTATCATGTGATAGAAACTGTAAGGGCGCTTACTAAGGACACTGATATTATTGTAACAGATGTAGGACAGCATCAGATGTGGGTATCACAGAAATATCGCTTTGAAGAACCGAGAACATGGTGTACTTCGGGAGGTCTGGGTACAATGGGTTACGGACTTGGAGCAGCTGTTGGTTCGGCAGTTGCATATCCTGAAAAGAAAGTTGTTCTTTTTACCGGTGACGGAAGTTTCCATATGAATCTGAATGAACTTGCAACTGTATGTTCATATAACCTTAATATTAAGATTATAGTTATGAATAATACAGTTCTCGGAATGGTAAGACAGTGGCAAAAGCTATTTTACGGCAGACGTTTTTCACAGACGGATCCCCATAGAAAGACCGATTTTGTAAAACTGGCTGAAGCTTTTGGCATAAAGGGAATGAGAATCTGTAATGACGATGATGCCGAAGCTGTTATTGCCGAAGCTTTTAAGGATAATCAGCCGGTAGTTATAGACTGCCGTATTTCACCTGACGAAAATGTTCTGCCGATGATTCCTCCGGGAAAGACGGTTGATGATCTGATTACAGAAATGGAGTGATAAAAAATGGAAAACAAACAGATCATAGGTTTATTTGTACATAATCATCCCGGAGTTCTCTTAAGAGTTACAAGTCTTATTTCAAGAAGGGGCTTCAATATTGACAGCCTGACAGTCAGCCCGGCAGCTGTAGAGGGATATTCAAGAATGACCATACGTATAAACGGTGATGATAATCAGGTAGAACAGTTTATTAATCAGATGATGAAAATTGTTGATGTTAAAAATGCAGAAGTACTTCCTGATAATGCATCCGTTGCCAGTGAACTGATTCTGATTAAGGTCAGCACAGAAGAACATGATAATAATGAAATACTTGCAGTTACTTCAAAGTATCATGCATCGCTTGTGAATATCGGTGAACATTCCATGACTTTCCGTGCAAGCGGCACACCGGAAGATATTGATACCCTTGTCAGTGAGCTTCGCAGTTATGGTATCATGGAAATGGCAAGAACAGGTATTGCTGCGCTCGAGAACGGTGACCGGTGCCTTAATAACATATAATTAAAATTTTAATGATATATAAAACAAATCGTCCGCAGCGATCTATGTGCTGCGGACGATTCACTGTAATTCGTACATTTTATCACTGACGAGCCTCGATATAAGCTACGAGATCCTCAACTGTCTTAACTTTCTCAACATCTTCATCCGGAACTTCTACACCAAATTCGTCATCAATATTCATCAGAAGATCAACAACATCAAGGGAATCTGCTCCAAGGTCGTTGATAATAGATGTTTCGGGAGTAATGCTGTCTTCCTCTACATCAAACTGCTCGCTGAGAATTGTCTTAACCTTTTCAAGTACCATAAATATAGTCCTCCTAAAAAATAAATTAAACATAAAAAATTGCGTCCGAATCCATTTGCATTGTTTACAAAAACATATAATTTGTGCTACAATAGCAAAGGATGATTTATGTCTGAATGGACACAAGTTTCTATATCAAATCTTATAAGTTATTTGCCTCTTTGTCAATATTAAATCCGCATTTTTTTTATATTTTTTTAATAATTATAAAAATTTTCGAAAAATAACCGAATAATTATAACGCTTTGTATAAAAATTTTAAAAATTGATCAATTGTATCATAAGCAATGTCCTTTGATCGTATTCAAGTATTCTGTATGGTATTATATGGGAAATAAGGTGTTAACTATGAACCTCATAATAGTTTTCTGAGTACAAAAAGAAACGTTTCTTACGGATCAATGATCATTGTAAGCTCGAATTACCAATTAGTTATGGAGGAATGAACTATGTCAGAAAGAAAATTTGCTGTAATCGGTCATCCGATTGGTCATACGATGTCGCCTTTTATCCATAAGCGTCTTTTTAAGCTGGCAGGCATTGAAGGAGATTATACTGTTATGGATATTGCTCCGGAAGATCTTCCTGAAAAAATTAAAGTACTGAATCAACTTGACGGCTATAATATTACTATACTGAATAAGCAGGAAATTATTCCTTATCTTGACCAACTTGATCAAAAAGCTAAATTATACGGGTCTGTTAATACTGTCCGTAACGGTGAAAAAAGAGAAGGATTTACAACCGATCCGGATGGTTTTTTGAAGGCTCTGGCAGCTGCCGGGATTCCTTTTGATGGTGATGTCTGTATTGTAGGATGCGGAGGTGTGGCAAGAACATT
>CACZPV010000068.1 GCA_902783065.1 uncultured Ruminococcus sp. | reverse complement strand
GCTCATAGTAAATACTCCTTGTGTGAAAAATTAACAGCTGACCGTAAAACTCAAAATTCTTTTGTTTATGCGGTTTTAAAGAGTAAATATCTTATACTTTGTTCCTTTTTCATAACTTTCAGATTTTTGGTGAAGCGTCTGCCCGCCTGAGGTGGGCAGACGGTCTTTCGCTTTTTTTACGATTTGCTGTAAAAATTCAGGGATGTTGTATTATATCCCTTGACTTTATTATTTGCGTGATTTGTTAATTTATACTTGTTTTTATGTTTATACTATCTCCGTTCCAGGCTGCGGTCGTGCTGCGCACGACCGCAGCCGTCCACAACAAAGTGGGAAAGGGCACAGGGGATGGGAAAAAAAGCGTATCTGTAGCTGATTTTTTGAATAATAGTGTTAAACTTTGTACTTTTGAATGTAAGGAAAATGATAATGAACCTTCCGATAGATTTTTTAGAAGAATTGCGCTGTGTGTTAGGCAGCGATACAGAATAATATACGGCACTTTTTTCGCAGCCGCCTTTTAGGGGAATCAGTGTGAACCGACTTAAAACAGATCCGGAAAAGCTTATTCCTCTGCTTGATTTTGAAGTCAAAAAGTCGCCGTTTTACGCTGACGGTTATTATATTCCGTATGACACGGCGGGAATCGGAAATTCCCCGCTTCATCATGCGGGAGCTTTCTATGTTCAGGAACCGTCTGCATCCTCTGCAGTGGAACTGCTTGAAATTCAAAAAGGTGACTACGTACTTGATCTGTGTGCTGCTCCGGGCGGAAAATCTGCTCAGATAGCTTCCCTTCTTGGGGGAAGCGGTCTGATCTGGTCTAACGAACCTATTAAAAGCAGGGCAAAAATTCTTCTTTCAAACCATGAAAGAATGGGTATTCCAAATGGTATAGTATCTTCTGACTATCCTGATGAGCTTTGTCCGAAGCTTGAGGGCTTTTTTGATAAGGTGCTGGTGGATGCCCCATGTTCAGGAGAAGGCATGTTCAGAAAGAATAATGACGCTATTATGGAATGGAACCGTGAGCATGTTTTATCATGTGCACAGCGGCAGCTTTCTATTCTGAAATCAGCGGTGTCTGCTCTCAGGAAGGGAGGAATACTGGTTTATTCTACCTGTACTTTTTCTCCTGAAGAAAATGAAATGACTGTAAAACGTTTTCTTGAATGTTGTCCTGAAATGGAGCCGTATGAGATCAACCATCCATTCGGAAGATCGACAGACTGTAACAATGCGGTCAGAATCACACCGCTTGAAGGTGGAGAAGGACATTTTGCTGCCAGATTCCGGAAAAAAGGAAATGAATGTCGTGCATCCTTTTCACCTGTCAGGTATGAAAAAATGTCCAAAGAATTACAAAAGCTTACGGAAAATTTTATTAGTGAAATATTTGTTAATCCTCCGGATATGGATATAGATGTGTTTCGGTCAGGTGTCTATCTCCGGCGTAAGAATATTCCTTTGTTTCATGGATTATGTATCCTGCGTAATGGTATTTATGCAGGTGAGATAATAAAAAAACGTATAGAGCCGTCACATTCTTTATTTGTAACAGCAAAACCGGAAAATATCCGCAGAGTTCTTAATTTGCAAAAAGATGATCCGAGAACAGCAGATTTTTTGTGTGGAATGGAAATTGACTGTGATGGAGAAAAAGGCTATACGGCAGTTGCGGTCGAGGGTATGATTACCGGCTTCGGTAAGTGCTCCGGCGGCAGACTCAAAAACAAATATCCAAAGGGCTTGAGAAACAATCCTTTATAAACGTAGAATCCGGCTTCCCGAATGATATGGGAAACCGGATTAATCATTATTGATAGCATTTTATCAGCCAAAAATAAGGCTTTTTATACCAAGGGATTTTTGCATAGATGATTGAAGATGCCTTGTAATAGATATTGCGTACAAATTCGTTTTCTTCTTTTTCAGCAGTTTTTGCTGAAAAATTTTCCGCCTCCAGAATACTTATCAGGCGTTGGGATTCCTCCGCGGTGATTTCGGGAACAGATTCCGATAATTCAGCTGCAAAATTCTTTTCCGAGCCGTACTGCCTGACAAGCAAACCACCGTAATGGAGCAGATCAATAAGTCTGTCGAAAGCTCTGCGGCAGCCCATCTTTTTTTGCATACTTATGAGATAACTTCTTCTGATGAATAAACCCGCTGCTAAAAGAATTACTGCGGATGCAGTTCCGATCAGAAGAACTGTAACGAGATCCAGATCACTGTCATCGCCGTTGATATTGCTATCCTCGGCTGCTGTACCGTCTGCGTTTCTTTTTTTGAATTTCCATCCGTGAGCATCCATGATGGAAGTCATTACTGACTGGTCGAATCCCGGAAAACTTGCTGTCATTCTTCCGTCAAGAGTAGGTGTGACTTCTACAGGAACCCACCCGTAATCATTCAGAAATATCTCTACCCACGCATGAGCAGATTTATCACTGACAGTAGCATTATAACTGAAATTGATTTTTTGTTCTGATCGGTTATTGACATCAATATATTTGAGATCAGCAGGTGATACGGTATAACCGGTCACATATCTGGCAGGAATACCAAACATTCTGTACATTAAAGCCGCTGCTGTTGCAAAGTGAACACAGTAGCCCTGATGGTTATCAAACAGAAAATATTCTACGGTTTCGGCATTAAAAGGTACGCTACCGGGAGTTTTTGAATAGCGTGCGTTATTTTGCAGCGTGTAAAGTATGAAGGTTGTAATTTCATTAATGTTATTTTTGTTGAAATCAGCTTCATCACAGATTTTTGTAAGACGGGGAAGTTTATCATTTCCCGGATGTGACAGATAAGCTCTTTGTATGATATTCATGTAATTATTGACATATTGTTTGTAATAAGGGAGATCTTCCCATTTTTTTGTCATGCTGATACTGTCCTGAGGATAATAACTGTTGAAATATCTTTCGTTTATAGTCCCGTTATCAGTTCCAAAGCTTCCCATTGCTTTTCTTTCTTCAGCAAAATAGGGATAAAGTACGTTCTGGTAAGAATTATTTTGCGGAGTTATACAAAAGGAATTGGTTTCAGCAATGGATGATGAAGCTAATTTATGAGTAACATTGTTATAGCCGGAGTCCTTTTTTCCGAATGTCGTGTAAATATCCGCAATTGATTCTGACTTATTTGTTGGTTCAAGTATTGACGGAAAGGCTGGAATATCGTTAATGTCAAAATCAATACATAATTGGATCATACTTGTGTCGGGATCAGACCAATAGGCTTCAATCGCTCTTGTTAGTCTGGTGCCGTACAACGGAGTGCTTCCTTTTTTAAAAATATAGGCAGAATATGTGATATATGAATTATCATTGCTGATATCGTAGTTAACACCCATATCAACGGCAACTTCACGGCTATCAGCATCAAGCAGATAGGTATACTGCTGTCCGTCTTCCGTCTGATCAAATTCTACCGATAAGAGAGATAATCCTGTAAGTTTACTGATTTTTTCAATAAGATCATTATAATAGGTTTGTACTGCATTGTTCATCAGGTAGGACACAAATTCCTCACGATAAAAGCTGACAGCGTGACGTGCATAATTGGTATGATCTTCTT
>CACZPV010000067.1 GCA_902783065.1 uncultured Ruminococcus sp. | reverse complement strand
TTATACCTATGAATTCTATTACAAGAGAAGCACTGTAAATAACTGGACAAAATTTGGTTCCAACGGAACAGGTACTTTTAAACCGGGCTCGGCAGGTACCTTTACGATACGTACCTATGTCAAGGACAGCAGCGGAAAAACTTCCATGAAAGAGTTTACGCTTGTTGCAACTGACCCGGCTCTTACCAATGATACAACTGTTTCAAAACTTAACTTTACTGTCGGTGAAACAATTACTGTTAAAGGCGCAGCGTCAGGCGGAAGCGGTAAATATACCTATGAGTTCTATTACAGGAGAAGTACTGTAAATACATGGACAAAGTTTGATAAGAATGGAACAGGTACTTTCAAACCGGGTTCGGCAGGTACTTTTATTATCAGAACTTACGTTAAGGACAGCAACGGAAAAACGGTTATGAAAGAATTTACTCTTACAGCAACTGCACCGCTGACAAATAATACAACAGTTACAAAAACCAACTTTAATGTAGGTGAAAGTATTACTGTAAAAGGTGCAGCAACAGGCGGCAGCGGAACTTATACCTATGAGTTCTACTATAAGAGGAGTACAGTAAATACATGGACAAGATTTGACAAAAACGGAACAGGTACCTTTAAGCCGGGTTCGGCAGGTACGTTCACTATTAAGACCTATGTCAAAGATAGTGATGGAAAAGCAGCTGTAAAAGAATTTACACTGACAGCAAAATAACTGATATCAAGCTGCATGAATCTTATTCAGGCTGCGGGTGTGCTGTGCATGCCCGCAGCCGTTCTTCTATAAGCCGGCGGGCAGCACTCACCGCAGATAAAAGTAGAATAAACGACAAAAGGCATGAAAACCGCTCCATTATTAAATAGGAAGCGGTACTCATGCCTTTAAGTATATTTGGAGGTCTGTCGTTTTCTGATTACTGATAATCTACAACATCAACCCAGCTCTTAAGAAATTCTTCTTCATCAGGGATTCTCTTCACAAGCTGAGAAGCAGCAACAATCGGAAGCCACTGCTGTACATACTGTTTTGCTGTATCACTCTTTTTGCAGAACATATCCAGATACATTTCTGCAAGTTTATTATCTTTGAGAGAGAACAGCAAATACGTTCTTGCTGCATCTGCAGAAGCATTGCCCTGTGTAGCGTGTGACCAGTCAATTATATGAGGATTGCCCTCACTGTCAATGATGATATTGGATGGATTAAAGTCACCGTGGCAAAGCTTGTTGTGTTTGGGCATACTGTCCAGTCTGGTGTGAAGCTCATATCTTATGGTAGCATCTACCTTGCCATTGAGAGAACTGATTTTACGGTTCATTTTATCTTGCAGTTTATTCAGCAAAGGTGCTTTTTTGCTCTGTACTTTCAACTGCAGATCAACAAAATCGTTCATATATTTTTCTATATGATCGGGGTCTTCTTTCATGATTTCTTCCAGAGTTTTACCCTCGACATAATCCATGGTGATTGCCCATTTACCGTCAATCAGGGACACTGCTCTGAGTTCGGGAATAGGAAGTCCGGTTTCCTCAACTCTTGACTGATTCAGCGCTTCGTTAAGAATATCAGATTTCGGGTATTTATCGGAGAAAATCTTAATAATGGAATCTCCCTCTTTGTATATTACTTTTTCTTTTCTTGTTGCGATTACGTCCATAATGTAACTCCTTTCAAGCATTGACAGGAATCTCTTAAAAACTGTACTATCAATATTCATGATTAAAAAAACTTGTGCAGGATATCATCTTACACATAAATTTTTCCAAAACGAGCTGTCAAAGATTCCCTTTATAATAACAGACGCTGCATCAGCGGCTTACGTCTGTTACAGTGTATTGATACATAATGAATATCAATTTTTACATATTCCTATTATACTACTATTTTTTAATAAAGTATAGATGAATTTTGCAATAATTTTTGTGCTATTTTTTAGTGAAATAGACAGAATATATAAAAAATGCACAAAAAGCTTAGGTTTTTAGTTGAATTTTAGGTAAATTAATAGGAATTACTATTGTTTTAGAGGATAATAAGTGCAGCTGTACCCGTACTGATAACTGAGCAGTGTTTCTCCGTCGATATTCTTTTCAGAAAATAACCGCCAATGCGAAACCTGCTGCAAACAAAGCTGTCCATGCACCAACAGCTATAAAGCTTTCCTTGCTGAAATCTTTATCAATGATAAACCATTTAACAGCATTAACGACAGCACCGATCAAACCCATCAGGGACAGTCCCATCCATATCGGATTCAGTTCCATAATCATACACCTCCGGTTTCCATAGTCTGCATTTTTCCTACAATGTGATTTCCATTAACCGACTCAAGCCTTACCTTTACAATTTTGTTGACAAAGCTGTCATCGGCAGGAACGCAGACAAGCGTGTAATTAGGCGTATAGCCCTCATACAGTCCGTTTTTATTTCTTGTTTCAATCAGAACTTTTTCTATTCTTCCAATTTGTTTTTCGAGAAAGTCATGTTTCGCTCTATCAGCATACTGAGCCATTGTTGCTGCTCTTTTTTTCTTGATTTCATTGGGAATCTGACCAGGTGCTTTGTCAGCGGATGTTCCCGGACGGCGGGAATAGGGGAAAATATGTGTTCTGGCAAAACCAATTTTTTCTACAAATTGTGCTGACTGCATAAATTCTTCATCCGTTTCTCCTGCAAACCCTACCATGACATCAGTAGTGATAGAAGGATTTTCAAATACTGTACGGATATCGCTGACAATTTTTTCATAGTCGGCGGTGGTGTAATGGCGGTTCATGCGCTTTAAAGTAGCGTTGCATCCGCTTTGCAATGACAAATGAAACTGTGGACAGAAATTATCATATTTTGCAAATGTTTTCAGAGTATCAAGATCCATTGATTCAGGTTCAAGAGAGCCTAATCTTATTCTTACATCAGCTGATTCGCAGGCTGTTTTGACAGCTTCTGCAAAACTCAATCCATTATCACTGCCGAATGAAGAAAGATTTATGCCGACCAGAACCACTTCTTTATATCCATTTTCAGCAAAGCCCTGTATTTCTTTTCGTATATATTCCAATGTACTGGAGCGCACCCGACCCCTTGCGTAAGGGATAATACAATATGAGCAAAAACGATTGCAGCCGTCCTCAATTTTCAGAAAAGCTCTTGTTCTTTCAGCAAAATTATAAACAGCGAGGTTTTCATAATCGTCGTGACGCAGAAAATCCTCTACTGATCGTATTTTCTTCTTTTCCTCAAAATATTTTTTCAGTACAGGAGCGATGTCGTTTCTTCGTTTATTTCCGAGTACAATATCAATTTCTTTTAGCTTTGCGCTGTCCTCTTTCTGAGTCTGCGCCATGCATCCGGTCAGTACTATGACAGTATCCGGATCTTCACGTCGGATGCGGTGCAGCAGCTTTACAGCTTTTTGTTCACTGGCAGAAGTTACGGCACAAGAATTAATAATTGTTACATCAGATGATTCAGTTTCAGGTACGGGAGTATAGCCGTTTTCTTGCAGTGTACCGATAATTGCCTGTGATTCAAACTGATTCACCTTACATCCCAAGGTGAATATTTTAAATTTCATTTTGTTACTCCTTTATTATATATGAATTAGCTGATTGCAAAAGTCAAAAATCATCTGTTTATGCGTGTTTTTATTTACACTTTTTACAGTTTTCTCCGCTTTTCAAAGCTTATCGGGTTTTGGCGAGGTGTCCGCCATTTTACAATCGGCTATATATGAACAATTCAGTCCACTGCCAGATATGGTTTTACATCATCATAGAATTGTTCCGGAATATTGTCTGATGGGACTTCAAGAACAATAGGATCAGCAATATTAAGGCTGAGAATACCGATCAAAGAATGAGCATTCATAGTATAAATATCAGAAACCAGATTGATTTCCAGATTGTCATATTTTGATACTGCATTCACAAATTCTTTAACATCTGCCAGAGTTTTAAAAAATATCTTTGTTTTATACATCTGAGATACCTCCGATATACAGGATAATCCCGGTAAATAGTGTTTGTACGCAGGAAACACAGCCGGCTCATACCATAATTTATCATTAAACCTGAAACCGTGAAAGTCGGTATTGATGAAAAGAGCACTTCCGTAGTCTGGATAATATGAAACCGGAAGGTCTTTTCTTTATATAATTTATCAAGGCAGCTTTACGGATTCAGTTAAAACTATATTTAGTTATATCGAAATTAGGATAACTGACCAATGCTGTTATTTCCACACTTTAATATGTAAAAGGTATTTGTATTAAAGATATTATTATTGTAACAGTATTTTTGTTTAAGGTCAAGTAGTTTGCCACCGGCACTGGTGAGCCGAATGCATTTCTCTGCATTTTTCTGGGGGAAACCCTTTGTTTGAAAACAAAGGGTTCTCCCCCAGACC
>CACZPV010000066.1 GCA_902783065.1 uncultured Ruminococcus sp. | reverse complement strand
ATTTTTCAGCTTAATTTTTTGATGTGTTTCTCTGTTGCGCAGAGTAAATATTTTTTCGAACTGATCGTTATTCTGACCGATAATTGTTCTCAGACCAATGCTTTCTTTACTGCCGTATTCTACGTTTGTCCATGTCTGAGAAACAAGCAGCGTTTCTTTAAATCGCTTGTCCGCATGGAACTGTGACATCAGAAAATTTTTTTCTTTAGCCGTACCTGATTCGGACAGGG
Source organism: uncultured Ruminococcus sp. (assembly GCA_902783065.1). Classification (GTDB taxonomy): domain Bacteria; phylum Bacillota; class Clostridia; order Oscillospirales; family Acutalibacteraceae; genus UBA1213. The sequence goes on along the minus strand of CACZPV010000066.1, from coordinate 5,599 downwards.
CATAGACCTGATCATAGATCGATATTTCCTTGTACTGTCTGTCGGCGATGACGCTGATGGAATCCTTCAGACCGAAGCCGCCGATCATCAGTGCAGTACAGCCTGCAACTCCGATAACCGTCATCAGAAAACGTGCTTTATATCGGAAAATATTTCTTGCTGTGACTTTAGAAGTAAAATTCATTTTTGACCAGATAGGTGTAATGTATTCAAGCAGGATCCTTTTGCCCGGTTTAGGTGCTTTCGGGCGCATCAGTGTAGCCGGTTTGATTCTGAGTTCTTTCAGACAGGTAAAAACAGCTACAGCGCAGGTACAAAGAATACCTGTTCCGGCGGAGAAGAAAAAGCTGTCCCATGGTAAAATCAGCACTGTATTCGGCAGGGTATACATAATGGAATAAGTGTCCAGAATGATATACGGTAAGGTGGCAACACCTATGACGGCACCTATGACACTACCGATTACAGCGGCTGAAGCAGCGTAAACAAAATATTTTGCTGCAATTGCCTTATTAGTGTAACCGAGTGCTTTAAGTGTACCGATTTCAGTTCGTCTTTCTTCTACCATTCTTGACATAGTAGTCAGGCTGACGAGGGCCGCAACAAGAAGAAAAAATACAGGGAAAACAGCTGCCATATTATCAACTCTCAGAGCATCTTCTTCAAGTCCTGAATAACCCGGATTATCGTCCCGGTCATAAACAATCCATTTAGCGTCATTTAAAGTATCAATAGTATCTTGTGCATCGTTTAGTTTATGTTCGGCATTTTCAAGCTGTATTTTTGCTTCGATTTTCGCAGATGAAAGTTTTTCGCGGGATTCTTTTAGCATCTGCATTCCGGCAGCCTTTTGTGATTCCATTTCCTGTATGCCGTTTTTCAGTTCTTCCTGACCCTGAGTGAGCCTTGACTGTGCTGCCTGAAGCTGCATAGCACCCGAAGTCAGTGCAGTATTGTATTCGAGTTTTCCGATTTCCAGTTGGGATTGTGCATTGTCAAGTTGTATTTGTGCATTATTCAGTTGATCGGAAGCCTCGGATTTTTTTATCTGAAATTCCTGCTTGGCAGAAGCAAGCTTTTCCTTAGCTTCATTGAGCTGCTGTTCTCCGTCAGTTAACTGATTAATACCGTCATCGTATTGCTGCTGGTAACCGGAAAGTTTATTTTTATATTCTGTAAGCTTGTCTTTCAGTCGAGATAATTCCAAATCAGCTTCTTCATTAAAAGTGATATTCTTTTCCAGTGAAGCAATCTGTTTTTCAGTTTCTGCAATTGTCTGACCGCAAAGATCAATTCCGGTTTTCAAAAGTGTCAATTTTGTTTCTGCCTGTGGTTTGGTAGTACCATAAAAGATGCTGTATTGTATATCAAATTCGTTTTGTGCCTGGTCAAGCTGTGTCTGAGCTTTTTCCATTTCAATATCATAAGTATGTCTTGCAATGGTATATTGTTCTTTTCCGTATGCATGTTGCTGTTCAGCAATTGTCAGCTTGTTTTTTGCATCTTCAATTCCTTTGGTATATTCTTCCTGTGCTTTCTCAAGTTCTTTTTTTCCGTCCTCAACCTGTTTTTCGGCATCGTCAAGTTTTTTTTCACCTTCCAATAGTTTAGACTGCAGTTCACGTTCACCATCATGAAGCTTTTTTTCGCCGTCCTTTATTTTAACATCAGCTTCGTTTTTCTTATCAGCAAATTCTTTTTTTGCATCTGCCAGTTCCGTTTTAGCATCTTTAAGAGTGGTATCGTTGAAAATGCTTATTCGTTTTTCTGACAGCGTTTCATATTCTTTTGACTGCCTTTCAACGGTGTTTTTATATTCTTCACTAAAAGGAGAAAGACTTGAATTGCTTGCGGCGGTAGTTACATAGACATTGGAATATCGTTCTGATAAAAACTGGTCTGATGGCAGCATAATAAAGAATTCTACCATGCCTGATCCACGGTTTGTATTTTCACGTGAATATGTAATATAGGTGGGTGAGGAAATCACTCCAACAATTTTATATTCAAGATTTTTAATAATATCGGTAGTTTTACCAGAACCAAGTGTTTCATTAAATGTGATTTTATCACCAATTTTACAGTTGTTTACCTTATAGTAATAGCTTTCTATGACACATTCTCCGTCTGCTTTGGGCAGTCTGCCTTCTACCAGCACCGGTTCATTGATAATTTTGTCGTTTGTATCGGTTTTTTCCGGCAGAGAGTATACTCTTACGACAGTATCTATCTGATTTTGCGTAATAATCAGGTCGGAAAAGTACCCCGGCATTACGTCAACGGAAGTTTTCATACTCTTTATTGCTTTGATGTCATCTTCATCAAATCCGACCGTTGATACCAGTCTAAGATCCATCAGGTTTTGATTTTCAAAATATTGCTTTCCTGTTTCGATCATACTCGGACTTGCTGTTTTAACGCCTGTGAAAAAGCCGGTACTGATTGCGATAATTGCTAAAATTGATATAAATCTCGACTTTGTTTTTTGTATTTCCCTGAATATATTTTTTTTAATTGCTTTCATGTGATACCTGCTTTCTCAATATTACGGCAAAAGCTGATTTTGCTGCCGCTATATTATGATCGGTGCGCAGCGTATTTACCATTCAATTTCTTCAATAGGAACAGGAGATGGATTAACAACATTACTGATAACCTTTCCGCTTCGCATATTGATCACTCTGTTCGCCATGGGAGTGATTGCGGAATTGTGAGTGATCAGTACGACTGTCATTCCGTCTTCACGGCATTTCGTCTGTAATAATTTCAGTATAGTTTTGCCTGTGTTATAATCAAGTGCTCCTGTAGGTTCATCGCAAAGAAGCAGTTTAGGTTTTTTGGCAAGTGCGCGTGCAATTGATACACGCTGTTGTTCACCGCCTGAAAGCTGGGATGGAAAATTGTTTTTACGTTCGGATAACCCAACACTTTCAAGTGCTGTATCCGCATCAATTGAATCTCTGCAAATCTGAGTAGCAAGTTCGACATTCTCTTTAGCGGTCAGATTTGGAATCAGGTTATAGAACTGGAACACGAAACCAATATCATATCTTCTGTATGATGCAAGATCTTTTCCTGTCAGACGGCTTATATCTTTTCCGCCGACCGTAATTCTGCCTTCATCGCAATTATCAATTCCGCCGAGAATGTTCAGTACAGTTGTTTTTCCGGCTCCGCTAAGTCCTACAACAACGGCAAATTCACCCTCATCTATTGAGAAGGTCACTCCGTCAGCGGCGGTAATTGTAACTTCTCCCATCTGATATCGTTTATATACATTTTCAAATTGCACAAAGTTTTTTTTCATAATGGATTCTTCTTTCTTGTTTTGTCTGGAAAACTGTTACTATACTAATTACTGATGCATAGCAGGCAGTTATGAAATTTACTGTCTTGCCTTGCGATTAAGAAATTTAGTGCGATATTTGGAATAAACGATCGTCTGATCCTTGTACAAACCGTAATATCCTGACATAAAATAGCTTACTGCAACAGCAATCAGGAAAAACGGAACACCATCTGCACCAAACAGTTCAAAACTGATAAGCAGCGATGTGATCGGACAGTTAGTTACACCGCAGAAAACAGCAATCAGTCCTACAGCGGCACATACTGAGGGAGAGAATCCTATCAGACTGCCGAAAGTACACCCGAAAGTTGCTCCTATAAAGAAAGACGGAACAATTTCACCTCCGCGAAATCCTGCTTCAATGGTAATTGCGGTAAACAGCATTTTCAGAAGAAATGCATAGGGGACAGCTTCACCTTTCACCGCTCTGGCAATTACGTTCATTCCTGCACCATTGTAATCTCTGGTACCCAGCAGCAATGAAAGAGTAACAATCGTAACAGCGGCAACTATTATACGTATATAAGGGTTTTTCAGATATTTTCTGAAAAGGTCACCTGTTGAATGCAGCAGAATGATAAACAGAATACTGATAACAGCACACAGAATTGAAAGCACTACTGTTTCGAGTGCATTTGGAATGGTCAGTTCCGGAAAATCTACAACAGCAAAATTTGTTTCTTTGATACCAAAGAACTTAGAGGAATAAGCAGCAATCAATGAAGAAAACACACATGGAACCAAAGCTGCATAATACATTACTCCTACACTGACAACTTCCAGCGAAAAGATTGCAGCTGCCATTGGGGTACCAAATAAAGCCGAAAACGCAGCACTCATACCGCACAGGACAACTACACGTTTATCAGCATCGTTAAGTCTGAGACTTCGTCCGATCTGATTGCCTATGCTGCCTCCGAGCTGCAGGGCAGCTCCTTCACGTCCCGCTGAGCCGCCGAAAATATGAGTAATAATTGTAGAAAGAAAGATAAGGGGTGCTACTCTCAGCGGCAATTCTGCTTGTGCATGAATGGTAGAGAGAACGAGATTAGTTCCCTTATCGTTTTTGTAATTAAATACAGAATACAAAAATACCGTTACTATACCGCCAAGCGGAAGAAAAAACAGTATATAATCGTTATGTTCCCTGTAATCGGTCATCAGATTCATAATAAAGGCAAACAAGGTGGAAAAACCGCCTACAATAAGTCCTGTCAATATAGAAATCAATGACCATTTCAGAAATAATAAACCATTATGTTTGATTTTATTCCAATACGAATGGAAAAATTTTTTAAGAAATTCGGGTTTAGACATTATTTATTTTCACTTTCCGTCTGCATTATTTTAAACTGTTCTTCATCGATAATCGTTATACCGAGCTGCTGTGCCTTCGTAAGCTTGCTTCCGGCATCCTCTCCTGCAAGAACAAAATTTGTTTTTTTCGATACACTCCCGGAAACCTTTCCTCCGAGTTTTTCTATAATTGCGGCTGCCTCGCTCCTTTTATAATTCGGAAGTGTGCCGGTAATAACGAAGGTCTTTCCGTTGAAAAGACTATTTTCAGTCTGTACAATGGGTTCTTTCAGATTTTTAGTGTTTATGCCAAGAGCGTGGATTTCCTTAATTATTTCCTTTGATTGTTCGAGTGCAAAATAATCGGCTACGCTTTGTGCCATTATTTCTCCAAAGCCTTCTATAGAAGAAATTTCCTCTGCTTTAGCCTGTGCAATTGCATCAAGTGTACGGAATTTGTCAGACAACAGTTTAGCAGCTTTTTGTCCGATATGTCGGATTCCAAGTCCGAAAACAAGGCGGTACAAATCATTGTTTTTTGATTTTTCAATTGCCGCCAACAGATTATCTGCCGATTTATCTTTTTTCTTTTCAAGTGAAAGTATATCATCTCTTGTCAGCTTGTATAGATCAAATGGAGAATGAATCAGATTGTGTTTTTCTAACGCATGAAGTACCTTTTCTCCAAGACCGTCAATATCCATAGCATCCCTTGATACGAAATGAATCATATGCCGCATCAGCTGAGCGGGACAGTCGGTATTTGTGCATCGCAAAGCTGATTCTCCGTTTTCACAGATAACGGGGCTACCACAGGATGGACAGATGTCCGGCAGACGATACGGCTGGCTTCCTTCCTTATGACTGACCACTGATACCACTTCGGGTATGATTTCTCCCGCCTTGCGGAGAATCACGGTATCACCGATACGGATATCCTTTTCCGCAATAAAT
>CACZPV010000065.1 GCA_902783065.1 uncultured Ruminococcus sp. | reverse complement strand
TCATGTTATCATCTCCTAACTTACATGATAACACAAAGAGATGCTTTTTACAAGTTTAATTGTATAATTTATTTATGCACAATTCCTAAGTAGCTGCGGGTATTAAACCGACCGCGGCGGCACGCCGCCAGACGACTGATATAATTGTTTTAGTCTAAATGGCTGTGGGTATTAGTAAGATTCCGGCTGCGGAGGATTTCAGTGTAATAAGTAAAATGAAAGGTGTCTGTCCGGATGGACAAACACCGTATCTTTTTCATAAAACCGCTAAGGGCATAAAACGAATATAATCACATGCGATCAATTTATAACTGATACCATCTTTTTCACCGATATAAGCTCTTTTTGCAGCATTTCCGCCATGAATATGACCGTAAAAGCATTTCTGTACACCGAATTCTTTAAGAACATCGGTAATTTCTGTACATTCCATACTATTGTAAACAGGCGGATAATGTAAAAATACAATCGGAGTATAACCTGCTTTCACAGCTGGTTTCAACGACATTCTCAGCCTTCCTGCCTCCCGGTGCAGCACCTTCATGTCTGCGTCTGTTTCCGCATCGTAAAACCATCCCCTCGAACCACAAAGCGCAAGTCCGTCAGCTATGAAAAAATTATTATGCAGAATAGACATACTGTCAAAACCGTTTTCTGAAAGATATCTGTCCATCTTTGCCTTCGTTGTCCACCAGTAATCATGATTGCCTTTTAAAAGTATTTTCTTTCCGGGCAGTTTATGGATAAAGCTAAAATCATTATAAGTTTCATTCAGTTCCATTGCCCACGAAATATCACCTGCTATAACAACCGTGTCATTTTCCGTTACAAGTCGTTTCCAGTTATTTTCAATTTTTTCGGTATAATTTGCCCAACCCGGAAATACGTCCATCGGCTTATCTGTGCCGAATGAAAGATGCAAATCGGCGATCGTGTAAACTGCCATGATTTTATCCTCATATTGTTCAAATCCTTTGCCGCAGCGGTTTACGGCATAAGAATACTTTTTACCCTGAAAAACTAATGTCTGTGATTAAATTTTAATGCAAAAACGCTTTACTTACTGAATCGAAAGACTGTTCAGAACCGTCTGCGGCATTTCGTCAACTTCACATTCAAAGCTAAACCTTTCCTGTGCATCCTTCAGTGAAGCCAGCGGTGCCGGGACAGATGTCTTCGTTTTAGCCGAAAGTTCATCTACCATAGAAAACTCATCCTCAGGCAGCTGCTCATCTGTTACACTTGCAAGAACCGCCTTGGCAAATTTATACGGACTTGCCGTTGAAGCAATCACCGTAGGTGTCTTATCTCCTGTCTGATCAGCGTACTGCTCGTAAACATTCACAGCAACAGCTGTATGAGTGTCGGCAAGATAATTTTCATTTTTATAAAGTTCACCAATTGTTTTCTGTGTGTTTTCATCATCGCAGAAGCCGCCCCAGAAGTACTGATTCAGCTTTTCTTTGATCTCGTCGTCAACTGTATATACACCATCTGTATTGAGTGCCGTCATTAATTCTGCAACCTTATCGGCATTTTCTCCTGAAATGTGGTAGAGCAGTCTTTCAAGGTTACTGGAAACAAGAATATCCATTGATGGAGAAATTGTCGTATAGAATGTTCTCTTTTTATTATAGGTACCTGTTCTGATGAAATCTGTCAGCACGTTATTTGCATTGGATGCACAGATAAACTTATTGATCGGCAGGCCCATATTCATGGCATAGAAAGAAGCAAGAATATTACCGAAATTACCCGTTGGAACACATACATTAATCTTATCGCCGAGTGCTATCTTACCCTCGTTGACCATATCACAGTATGCAGAAAAATAGTATACAATCTGCGGAAGAAGTCTGCCCCAGTTAATAGAGTTTGCAGATGAGAACAACATATTGTTTTCCGCAAGCTTTTCTTTTATCTCACTGTTGGTAAAGATCTTTTTAACTCCGGTCTGTGCATCGTCAAAGTTACCCTTAATGGCAACTACGCTGACATTTTCTCCCTTCTGTGTAGCCATCTGTCTTTTCTGCATAGGAGATACACCGTTGACAGGATAGAATACCATAATCTTTGTACCGTCTACATCCTTAAAGCCTTCAAGTGCCGCCTTACCGGTATCACCGCTTGTTGCAACAAGGATAACAGCCTCCTTGCCGTTATAAGTTTTCTTGACAGATTTTGTAAGAAGGTGAGGAAGAATCTGCAATGCCATATCTTTGAAAGCACATGTCGGTCCATGCCATAGCTCAAGCAATGACATTTTTTTGTCACCGCTTTCAATATAGGAAATCGGCGCCGGATTTTCGCCGCCAAATTTCTCGACAGTATACGCTGATTCAACACTTTCATTAATTTCGTCTGATGTAAAATCCGACAGAAAATCACCCATGATTTTTTTAGCTCTGCCTCTGTAATCAGCTGCAAGCAGTGCTTTTATATCATCCATACTGTATTTCGGAAGTTCCTGTGGTACAAAAAGACCGCCTTCCTCTGAAATACCCTGTGCAATCGCCTGTGAAGCCGATACAACTTTGTTTTTGTTTCTTGTGCTGTTATAATTCATGCAATTTTCCTTCTTTCTTCAGCATTTCAATATTTCATCCGGTCATCCTTAACAAAGCATCCGCATTATACCTGAGAAAACGCAGAACATTAAGATAACCCCGAATCAATTTTACAAGAAATGCCTTTAATTTTTTGGTTTATATTTTATCCGGTCATCTTACATTTTCTATAAAAAAACGATAAGCATTACCGAAAAATATAGCATCAGCCGTACTTTTACCGAAATGCTCTGCAAACATATCATAGAGCATACCCATTGATTCAATTCCCGAAATATCCCCGGGCAGATCGGCACCGTCAAAATCTGCGCCCATAGCAACATTATATTCTCCGCCGAGCGACAGCATATATTCGGCATGCCTTATTATATCATACATTCCCGATTGGTGCAAGATTTTCGGGAAGGGAGTTTGACTGTTTTTTGAATCCAGAAAATCCGCGCAAAAATTCAAACCTGTCAGACTTCCGATCTCAATAAGCTTACAAAATTGTTCATCCGTAAGATTTCGTCTATGGTTCGTTACTGTCCGGATATTGGAGTGGGACGCAGCAAACGGTTTTTCAGCTATCTCTGCAACATCCCAGAACATTTTTTCTCCTGCATGCGAAACATCAGCAATTATTCCGACTCTTTCCATTTCTTTTACAGCAGTTCTGCCAAAGTCTGTCAGACCGCAGTCAGTTTCTTCCATAATACCGTCACCGAGTTCATTCCTGCCATTCCATGTCAGAGTCATCATACGCACTCCCATGTCATGAAGCTGCTGTATTTTTTCAAGCTGACCGCCCAGAACTGCACCGCCCTCAACAGTCAGGATAATTCCCTGTGCATTTTTCTCTTTAACCGTACAAATATCCTCTGAGGTTTTACACCACACAATATTTGTACCGTCAAGCTGTTCCCTGAGTTTTCCAACACATCCGACAAACAGATCCCACGCTGCCTGTCCCCTGTATTCATCAGGTATCCAGACAGCAAGGCATTGTATATAAGGATGGATATTTCCTGTTTTACCGAATGAAATATGAAAATTGTCGTTAAACAGCGTACTATTTTCGGTGTAAGCACGATACAGTGTATCGCAATGCATATCAAAAAGCTTCATATAATACCTCTCATACATTACACTGTAGACCTGAATCCGTGAAACTCAATTGTAACTTATATTAAATATACAGTAATGATGCGTTATTTTATACATTTTCGCTAATTTGGGTGCT
>CACZPV010000064.1 GCA_902783065.1 uncultured Ruminococcus sp. | reverse complement strand
TGTTTGCTTGATTCTTGTTTGCTTGACTCCTGTTTGCTTGATTCTTTTTTACTTGACTCCTGCTTACTTGACTGCTGTTTACTTGACTGCTGCTTGCCTGATTCTTGTTTGCTTGACTGCTGTTTGCTGTTTTCGGATTTGGATGTTTCTTTGGAAGAATCAGATGGTTCTGCCGACTCTGAAACTTCAGTTTCATTATCGCTTTCTGATTTTAATTCAGGATAAATTGTCTGAATTATAAATGACAGGTTTTCAGTCATGGAATCGCCCTGACGTTCAAATTCATCTGCATCGATTTCATATATTTTTCCGTTTTTTACAGCATCAAGATCCTTGAATTTTTCACTTTTAATAATCTGATCTTTTACGCCTGACGCACAGAATATAAAATTCGGGTTGGAAATCCTGATGGATTCCACGGATCCCATGGAAGTTTCGCTGGAAGCACATACATTAAGTACTTTTGCGTATTTGAACATTTGTCCGCTAAGACTTTCATTAGTAGCGGCAGTTCCGTTGATATCGTACAGGTAGCAAGCTGTAATCTGCGAATCTTCCTGTTCTTCTTTATGAGGAATTGCCCGTTCCATTGCATCGAAAGTTTGCAGAAGGCTGCTTGCTTTTTTCTCGCCGTTTTGTCTGCCGGTTGAATTTCCCTCCATAACGGCAGAAATGCTGGAATAAAGTACCGATAGTTCTCTGCCGTTTTGTGCTTTAATCATATTCAATACTTTATAATTGTTGCTGTCCAGCTTCTTTATTAATTCGGCGGAAACAGTTTTATCGGCAAATATTGCATCCGGCTCCAGACTTTCTATTCTTGCGTAGCTCGGATTATTTCTCGAACCTACAGAAGGGACCCCATCAAGTTCCGGCTGGTCACACTCATCAGTTTTGGCAATAATAGAATCACCGTAACCGCAGGCAATCATTATGTCGGCAACAGAATCGCTCAGGCATATCACTTTTTGCGGTTTTTCGTTGAATTGATTACCCGCAATTTTTACAGGATATTCATTTCCTGCACTGTTGGAGCAGGCAGCAGAAGATATCAGTATCAGCCCTGCCGCTGCAGCAATTAAAAATCTTTTTAGTTTTTTCATTATATTTTATCCTCCTCGTTTTTGATATCTGCCAGCACCGAGCTGATGAATTGTCTGGCACATCTTGGAGAACGTCCTCCTCTGGAAAGTGCCCATTGTTCGGCATCTTTTAACAATCTGGCATGATCACAATTCAGATGATTTTCGTCAGCAAGACTGAGTACAATATCCAGATATCCTTTTTTATCAGGTTTTGCAAAATTTACAGAAAGACCGAACCGGTCTGACAGTGAAAGGGTTTCCTGTATGGTATCATTTCTGTGAAGATCATCCTCTGATCTGTCAGAGAAGCTTTCCTTAACCAGATGGCGCCGGTTGGATGTAGCATATATCAGTGTATTATCCGGACGAGCTGCCAGACCGCCCTCAAGTACTGCTTTTAGCTGTGCATAACTTTTGTCATCGCTGCCAAATGAAAGGTCGTCGATAAAGATAATAAATTTCAGCGGCAAAGCGGCGATTTTTTCGACTAACAGGGGAAATTCCGACAAACGATCCTTAGGCATTTCCACCATTCTCAGACCGTCTGTATAATAGCGGTTCAATACAGCTTTTATCGTAGAGGATTTTCCGGTACCTCTGTCACCGTACAGCAGCACATTGTTGCTTTGTACACCTTGAAGAAAAGCAGTTGTATTGTTAATAACCTCATTTCGCTGCATATCATATCCTTTCAAAGATGAAAGCTGAATCTGATCGGGATATACCACCGGCTGAATTGTCTGACTGCGCCAGATAAAGGCTCTGTATCTTGCGTACATACCGCAGCCGTTTTTTAGATAATACTGTGCCAGCCTATCAAAAGCTGATGATTTATCAGAAAATTCATCTACAGGTGTACCAATCCCCCACACAGGAAGTGTATCGGCGATACTGCCCAGTTCATCACGATAACGATATTCACTGAGAATATCATCAGCAGTAATTTGTCCTGCCTGATTAATAGCATCAATATCCCGTCTGACGGCAGCTTTGACCTGTTCAGGCAGACAGCCGGCTTTACCGGCAGCAGCAGCTTTAGAAAACGGATTTTCGTCATAAAATGCTGCTTTACTCAGACAATAAGCTAATCTCTCCGAATACCCTCTTTCATAAAGCAGGCTGACAAAATCTCCCCATTTTTCAAGAAAGCTTCCGACCGGATCATCAAGAGCTGTAATCAAACGGTAATATGCGCCGAAAATGCTGCGGTTTTTTACACCTTTATAGACGGAAAGTGACGATAAAAGCATTGCCGTCAATTTTGTTTTATTCATTCAATGATCTTCCTTTAGTGCTGCAAAATTATTTCAGATCTTATCCGGCTGCAGATGAACAGCCGATTTGCATTGTATTGTAAAGGGGGAAGTTCAGGATAACGCAGTATGATGCAAACAAATGCCGAGAAGCCGCCTGTGGTTTCCCGGTAGACCGAAATTCCGTATTATTCAGTGTTTCCCCTGGCAAAATACATACAAACTAATTATAACAATTATCTGTTTTTTTTTCAATAGATAAAGTACAATTTGTTTTATTTGTACCTTATTTATCACAAATAGCGTTTTTTAACTGTTTGTGTAAGCGTAATTTATAGTTGGCGGCGGTGCATAAGATCTGTGGCGAACGACTATCGCGTTTCGGCAGCGGC
>CACZPV010000063.1 GCA_902783065.1 uncultured Ruminococcus sp. | reverse complement strand
TGCTTTTTATCAGAATTAGTATCAACATTTGTTTTCTGACAGGAAATCCTCTATTACGTCGTAAAGATGTTCCGGACATAGTTTTTCTTCAACTATCAGTTCGTAAAGAGAATATACCCCTTTGTAATCATTTGATATATCATTTTCGTGTATATTGGTATGCTTGTCTGATATTCCGATTCCGTAAACATCTTGCCACCCTATATCTTCTGTTGATACTTTGGTGTGAGTCAATGTATAAGTATACTTACCATTTACTCTTGATTCTATTTTATTGATATTCATTATTTTAACCTCTTCATATACATTATTTTCTTCATACCGGTATTACTACGATATTATACAGCTGTTAAAGAGAAAATACAATACAACAAAAGTACATAAATTTCATTCACAAAAACAAACTTTGGATGTTTTTAAAAAAAGGTTTTTGTATAAAAATTATATTAATTTGTTTTATTTTAACAAAAAATTATATAATACAAACAGTTTTTATAAATGTTGAAAACTATACTGAAAAAATCAGATTGATTCTTTTTATGTTAGGAAAAAACAGAATAATTAGCATTTTGAGGTTTGAAAGATATTTGTTACAAAAATGGATATTTTTCATTTTGATCAGTTAATAACATTGGCTGGCAGCCAAATCCATCATAAAAAACATTTTTAAAACTCTTTACTTTATATGGCAAAAATAGTAAAATATAAATAATTCAAGCTTAACGTTTGTAATTGTACAATAAAATATATCGACTAATAATCAGTAATAATATATTGCCGCCCGCCGTAGGCGGGCGGCAATATATTAAATTAAGTAAAAAAACATAAAATTCATTTATTCTTTTCAGGAGGGATAAGTTTGAAATATGCTTTAAAAAAATATATTAAAAATGCTGCTGTTATTATAGCAGCTATGCTTATGATAGTGATGCTATGTTCATGCTCAAAACAAGAGCCTGAAAATGTACAGTATTCTACATTTCTTAGCATTTCTTCATCATTTTCCGGAGTAAGAACAATCAATATTATTTATCCAACTTCAATTATAGAGCCGGGATCTCAAAATGCCGAAAATCTCGAAAAAATTATCAGCAAATACTGTCCGTCCTCAATTACCTATTCAAAAAGCGAGGACAAGGATCGTATCAGTTATACGTTTACAATGTCTTTTTCATCTTTTTCTGATTATACATCTAAAATTTACGATATTCTTGGCAATCAGCCTGTTGTTATCTTTTCAAATCCCAATACTGCTCTGACAACAGGTTGGCGTATAGAAGAAGACTTTCAGAGTATGCAGCTTTTTGACTGGATCCGGATAAAAGCCAAAGCGGATGGAATCGATCTCCCGGACTTTCCGTCCGATGAACCTGAAACCAAGGTTACTTTCGGTAATGAAACAGTTTCAACAACACCTGCTGTTTCTGTCAATAGGCTGACCGGACAGCCTATTGAAAAAATTAAGATAGTTACTGTTAATAAAACTACTTCGACCGAATCACTTTTTGACCGTACCATTACTTTTACGGTTACTCAGAAAACCTTTGATTCCCTTGGAGATAAGCTGACGCAATATTTTTCTTCCGTTACTGACAGTTCGGCAGCATCACAGTGGCTTCTTGAAAACAATTTGTATACTTATACAGCTTCTTTTGAAAACATATCCCTTAAACAGCTCGAAGGTTACACCAATAAGCTTTTTTCTTCTGTTTACGGTGATATTTCTTATTTGGATAAAACCATAGGAAGCACAGCGCTAGCATATCAGAACAGCTATACAGAAACTATTGATTTTTCAAATTATGTCGGACAGAACAATTCAGATGTTCCTGTAGAATATACATATTCACTTACAAATAATTCTGATCTGGATGAATGTCGTATTTACTCCGACATGAAATGGACTATTGCATCCGATCTTCTGGAAGCAAATAATCCCGGAAAAATTGCTGCTATCAGAAATCAATCTCCATCTTTGACTCTTCGCATTAATGACGGCAAACAGTACGTTCCAAAATCAATCGATGTTGCCGTTACTCCTCTGGATAATAATAATATCAGAAAATCTGTTTCATTTGTGTATGATATTGCTGACGAAGGATATGAAGCTTCAGATTACACAGCTTCCTATTTTACTCCGCTTGGAATTGTTACCTCTCAGACAGTGGACGGCGGATATGCATTGTGTACAATCAGTATCAATGGTTCTGCCGGAGAAATTAATGCCAAACTTGCAGATATTTTTGGTGACGGCAATATCATTTCATCATCATCTGAAATTCCGGCAATGACACTGCGAACAAAAAAATATATAGAAGACTGTATTGATCTTTCCTCTTTGCTGACGGGAAAAAATACTGATACTCCTGTTAATTATATAGTAAATCCTGCCGATGGAGAATCAGCAGAATCACTTATATATCAGCCAAATAATGACAGTGATCCTGTTTACGCTGAACCTGATGAAAACGGAAGGTATCAGCTGCCGTTGACCGATATGAGCGGAACGTTCCGATGCACTGTTTCTGCCCCGAATATTTTTGATGTTGTAATTTTCTGCATTATATCTATGATTATGATTCTGGCTACTTTTGGTATTATCTTTTTTCTCAAAAACCGCAGAGTTTCTCAGCCAGCTATTGAAGAAGGAAAAAAGAAGGTTTTTCTGCCCGGAAAAACACATAGAAAAATTCTTCCCCGAAAAGCATCCCGGACAAACAAAGGAGTCAATAAAAAATGAACACAAAGCTTTGTATTTTTGATCTTGACGGTACTCTGATAAATTCTCTTTATGATCTGGCAGATGCCATGAATTATGCACTGCAAAAATATGGATTTCCGGTTCATGACAGAGAAAAATACCGGTTTATGGTTGGCAGCGGTATTTCTGTTCTTGCTGACAGAGCAATGGCTGTTCCTGCAGAAATCGAAAAAAAAGAAGCTGTTCTCGCCAATTTTAATGACTATTATCAAGTACATAATACTGACAATACCGTTCCTTATGAGGGTATCACAGAACTTCTTGACAATCTTGATAATAAAGGCGTTCTTTACAGCGTACTTTCCAATAAGCCTGATAAGTTTACAAAGCAGATTATCAATAAATTATTTCCTGACAGAAAATTTGCAGCTGTTATTGGAAAACGTGATGAATTTCCAAGAAAACCGGATCCGGCTTCTGTCAATAATCTTATCAGTGATCTCGGCTTTAATTCCCGGGATTGTTTGTATATAGGCGACAGTAATATCGATATGCAAACGGCAAAAAATGCTTCTCTAAGAAGTGTGGGCGTTAGCTGGGGATTCCGACCAATATCAGAACTGCTTGAGTCCGGCGCACAGCATATTGCTGAAAAACCTGCGGATATTCTGAATTACCTGTAAATAATATTGAGGTCATTAAAATGATGAAGCAAACACAAAAAATTAATTATCAGTTAGTATTGGACAAAACACTTGAGAAAATTGTCCATGCAGAAAAACAGCCTTCGCTTCTGTTGCATAGCTGCTGTGCTCCGTGCAGCAGCTATGTTCTGGAATATCTTACAAAGTATTTTGACATTACTGTATTTTACTATAATCCGAATATTTCTCCGGAAAGTGAATATCATTATCGTATTTCTGAACAGCAGCGGTTAATCAAAGAAATGTGTCCGGATGTCAGGCTTATGGAAGGTAAATATGAACCGGAACGCTTTTATGAAATAGCAAAAGGCCTTGAAAATGAACCTGAACGCGGTCTGCGCTGTCTGAAATGTTATCGCCTTCGGCTGGAAGAAAGTGCAAAAATTGCAAAAGAATATCATTTTGACTTTTTCACAACCACACTTACAATTTCTCCTCAAAAGGATAGCGCAGTACTTAATAAAATCGGCGGAGAAATAAGCGGTCGGTACGGGATTCCTTATCTATACTCTGATTTTAAAAAAAAGGGCGGATATAAACGATCTATACAGCTTTCTGCTGAGTATTGTCTATACCGACAAAATTTTTGCGGCTGTATTTATTCCAGATTGCAGTCAGAAAAACGTATAAAATCTGCATCAGATAACTCTGAAAATATTTCAGATAATTAATTTCACAAAATGTAAGTTATCATTTCTTCCTTAATGCATCAAAAATGAATGTTACATATTTGTACAAAATGCCTATGACAATAATTCCTGAAATATATTATAATAAATATGAGTAAAGGGATTTCAGACTTTTACAATCGACTGTCAATAAGATTGAAAATGAGGGAATAAAAATGTACAGCACCGGAGATACGGTTGTCTACGGTACCCAAGGAGTATGTAGAATAGAGGGTACGCAGACAAAAAGAATACGTGGGGAATATGTGGAATATCTTGTTTTAAGGCCGGTATACGATCAAAACTCTACTGTATTTGTTCCGAAAAAAAACGAGAAACTCATGACCAAAATGAGGGATGTTCTTTCTGCGGAAGAAATATATAATATAATACAGGAACTTCCTGAAAAAGATCCTATATGGATAGAGGATGATAATATTCGCAAGTCTAAATATCAGGAAATGATTGATGAAGGCAACAGGCGAAAAATCATGCTGATTATCAAAACACTTTACCGCCACAGAATCGAACAGGAAGAAAAGGGAAGACGGCTTCATCAGGCAGACGAATTTATTCTCAAACAAGCAGAAAAACTTCTGCATGATGAATTTGCCTTAGTTCTGGAAATTAAGCCGGAAGAAGTAGTTCCTTTCATTATGAAACAGATTGATGTACAAAAAAAATAAAACAAACTCCTGCCACACCGCAATGAAATTCGGCAGGAGTTTGTTTTTATTATACCTGATATAAAATAAACGGTCTTTACGGTCTATTTACCGCAAATCCAGGCATACTTTCTATCATGAATCAGTGTTATTTTTTCTGATCTATCAGTTTTCGGACATCCTTCAATGTTTTAATGTCATTTTCATGGCGGCACATTTTAAGAGCTTCATCCATGCTGACCCATAAATAATAATCAATTTCACTTTGCTGCATATTTACAATGCTTTTTTCTGCCTTTGCCAGAAAAAACACAGCTGTCTTTCTGATTTTCCCGAATGGACGATAGGTGCTTATACGGCGGAATCCGGGAATAATCTCAACTTTCAGACCGGTTTCCTCCATAATTTCTCTGAGTGCTGTTTCTTCTTCTTTTTCACCGCTTTCAATGTGACCTTTAGGAAATGTCCAGCATTTTCCATTATGATTTTTTACCAGCAATATTCTGGGTTCATTTTTTTCATTATAACGGTATATAACCGCTCCGCAGGATTTTTCATAGATGCAGTTGATCTTTTTATATTGCAGAGAAGTCATTTTTAATCTTTGCTTTATTTCAGGTTCATAAAAGACTTCATCCACCGGAGCTGCAATCAGTCTTGTTCTGCTGCTGACATCACCAATTGCAGCTGCAATGATTGTACAGTCAATTGTACCATGCAGTTCTTCATTTGTAATAATATAAATCTGCCTCAGGTCTGTTCCTCCGACAATCTGACCGGTATACAGATGATTTTCGGATAATATGCCGAAAATCTCAATTGTAACATTTTTTCCAAGCATCGGCATATCCTCCTTTTCGCGTTTTTCAAAGTATAGTTTTCATTTCATCGATTCTTTTAATAGTATTTGCCGTTGATGAACTATTCAGAATCAGAACATCTGTATAATTATTTTTTTTAATATAATCTATGATATTTCCGTCATAGTAAGCCGGATTTGCAATAAATATTTCATCAAAATCAGCAGCCGTAAACGGAGCAAAGGCATTTCCAAAAGAATCCTTGATAATACACAGTTTTCGATCAGTATGAAGCTGCGTTTGTATTTTCATATAAGGATTATTTCCCCAGATAAAAGCACTATACGCATTAGCACCTGAAGCAAATTCAGCAATCATCGGTACTTCTCTGTCTTCACTTTCTCCGTATTCCAGCAAACGGCAATAGCCTTCAGTTTTATAGTAGGTAACAGTATCGGGATTCTGATCAAGAATTTTACTTCCATCAGGATTTTTTTCAGTTATAGTTGCCGCATGGAGTGAACCCTTAAAGCCGTTTATTTTCCCTGACTCCAATGAATTAAGTGCAGTCGGAGTCAGTTCTGCTGTTTTGCAAAATTCTTTATATGCATAATAGGCGCCAAGAGCTGTCCAGTTGTTATCTGTACCAAAATAAATATACTCTTTTTTATGCTGTTCCAGTGTCGCTCTGATATCAACCGTTTTAATTTCCTTATCAAGCAAAGCGGTGATATTGTCGATGCTTTGCTTCTCATCGGAGCCAAGATTTTTATATTTTTCAGGAAGCCCGTAGTATGAATGAGAAGGAACAATTATACTATATACATTAATATTTTTATCCAACTGTTTTCTTACGGAAGAAACTGTTTTTGCATATTCTTTCTGAGCCGCATCATCGGAATTGAATATCTCAAATCCTTGATTTCCATAAATAAATACATTTTCTTCCCATTTTCCTTCGATTTCTTTTTCTGGCTGAGATGATATGATTTTATTTTCTTCGGTTTCATTTTTGATTATATCCACTGTTTTCTGTGATGATTGTTGTTCTTCTTTTCCGAAACGAAATTCATCACCGAAAACACCGTAATAAGCACATGTTGCCGCACCCACAAAGGCAATCAGCGCAAAAGCAATGCAGATTAATACAATTTTGATAGGATTTCCTTTTTTTCTGACATATCCATGATATGAAGAGCGATAATATCTTCCACCATAGGAGTTTTTATAGCTGTATGAATTTCTTCTGCGCATTTCTACACTCCTTTCAGAAAGATAATAATACTGTCATGACCAGCAACTGTTTTACAAATTAAAAAGTTTTTAAATATCACATAAAATCATATATATTCCACCCATCAGAACTTTAAAAAAACTGACAGGGTTTTTATAATTAAAGTATAATGTATTTTCAGAAAAAATACAATCATATAATACACCAAACTTAAACCCGAAATCAAAATACATTTCTGTTAAATATGCAAGATAACATTCGTTTTCCGGAACAAACCAGAGAATCCGCCCTGCCAAAACACTTGACGGGGCGGATTCTCATTCATTTAAAAAACAGCGAAATTATATAGAGTAAAACTGACTAAGTCATAAATATTACATCATACACTACAACAGATATCGCACTGTATATAAACACAACTGTCAGCAAACAAGTATATCCTGCAATACGAAGATTTTGTGTTTTTTCAGACTCAGATTCACAGAGATTCTGTGCAAGTCGTCCGATAAAATATGCACCAATTACAATCAGCAATACTGCATAACGGATGTTTTGTGTACAGACATGGGGAAATTTGATACAGAAAGCATAATATGATATCAAAATAGTAAAATAAAGAATTCCTAAGAAAATTTTATGCATCCTGCTCCAGGTTTTGTCATTAATTAAGCAGTAAATCATCGATACAAATCCGACAATTCCAAGTACCACTGCTGACCAGAACAACACCTTATTTATACCGGCAATATCAGGGTAGTAATGCACAGTAAACATTTCATCAAACATAGATGTTTTAAATAGTGCTATTAATGGATTAAATTCATTATAAGTGCCTTCATACATTCCAAACTGATCTCCGACATCAGCAAACTGATAAAGACTGAAATCAAATAACCTCTTTGTCAGAGGAATATCACCAATGTATTGTTTTGACTCACTGGACAATTCCATAACATAGGTAATCGGAACTCTGTGGGTAATATAGTTTCTGACTCCCCACCAAAGACCGAGCGGAGCACATACACCCATAAATGCCGCAAACTGAGCAAGATATTTTTTCCATTCCTTAAGATTTTTGAACAGTACATAAAGAAAAACAAATGCAATAGCAGGAGCAACCATCCATGCGGAAAGTTTTGCCATCATACCGAAGCCGACACATGCAGCTATACACAAAATTCTCCATATACTGCGGCTTTTATACCAATAAAGTGTATTAAGAACGGCACCAAGCATCAGTGTTATAGAAAGAATATCATTATTGATACTTCCGGAAAGAATATAAAAAGTAGGGCAGAATGTAACAACGGCAAAGGCAATTACCAGTCCGTTATTTTTTAGTCCAAGCTGTCTGAAAATCTTATAGGAAAGAATCATGCAGCAGCAGGAATAAAACATGGTAAGTATCTGTATATTTTCCCAGGTATTATCTTTTTCTATACCTATAGCATTCTGAAATCTTACCCAGATTGCCGCAATAATGTGATGAAGCGGTGGATGATAATACTGATATACATCTCTTACATCACCTTCCGGCAATTTATTATTGTAAACAAGATAACCGATATAACCCAGATGTCCATCCAATTTTTCAAGGCTTCCCACATCATGCTGTTTTGTTTTTATACTGACTGCCATAATATAAGCAAGCCTTATCAGAAATCCCAGTATGAAAAGAAGCAATATCAGCCTTTTCGTATCCATTTTTTTAGTGGCGAATAAATAAATAACAACAGCTGCAAAAATAATAATACCAATGTTCAGAACAACCATCTGAGGTCTTCGGCTGACTCTCAGCATATAGGCAAATATCAAAGAAAAAGCAGCAGATATTCCCGAAAGAGTGTATATTATTGATTTTCTGCTTTTTTCAGGAGCATCAAAGGAAATACAGATAGCTGCAAAGATACCGCACATGCATAATACAGCCGCCGGAATAAGGGAACCAAGCCACGATATTTTGCTGCTTACAGTTGTGATACAAAAAAAACAAGCTGCTGCGGTCAATAAAAACGGATGCTCCATAAGCGTTTCAGCTATTGTAAAAGCAAATGGTTTTTCTTTAATCTTTAAATCACTGATAATAACACCTTCTTTAATTAGTATAACAATTCCCGCACCGCATAAGGCAGTGCGGGAATCTGACATTATGATTTTGTTTCATGATATTCCTTTTCGGTATTAACATTCCATATATCATGCTTATCAGTTTTTCCTGCTTTTATTGCTTCAGCAGCTCTTATAGCAGTAAGCATAGAGTGATCCATGTTATTATATCTATGCTGACCATTGCGTCCCACACAGAAAAGATTTTCGTAACCGTCAAGACACTGAATCAACTCATCCATTCTCGAATAAGTATCAAAATAAGCCGGATATGCTTTCTTTACCTTTTCACGATGGCTGTCAATAATATCGTCTGCACTTATTACACCCATAGATTCAAGTTCTTTTGAAGCAAGTTCAATACATTCCTTATCGCTCATATTCCAGAAGTCATCACCCTCGGCGCAAAAATATTCAAGACCGATCCATACAGTATTTTCCGCATCTTTTACCATATACGGTGACCAGTTATTGAAAATTTGAATACGCCCGAGTTTAACTCCTGTATCCTGAACATAGATCCAGCAGTCGGGAACGATATTGCCAAGTGTTTTGATATCGGTTTCATTTTTCAGATTCAGCTTATTGACAAGAAGTCCGACCGTTACAAAATCACGGTAGGGAAGACCCTTCGCGATACTGACCATATCATCATTCGGTTTATCACCGGTCATTCCGCAGACGAGATCTTTAACAGGCATAGAAGAAATGAATATATCACCCTCCAGAGTTTTTTCACCATCAGCTGTAGTACAGACAACAGATCTGATTTTGCCGTTTTCGCATTTTATTTCCTTGACATCATAGCCTTTCAGCAGTTTTGCACCTTTTTGCACTGCAATATCGGCTGCTGTTTCCCAAAGCTGTCCGGGACCGTATTTTGGATACCAGAACTGTTCAATCAAAGAAGTTTCAACTTCCTTATTTTTCTTTTTATTTCCGAATGCTTTGGAGAACATATCTTTCAGCACAGCTCTGATGGACAATCCCTTAACTCTCTGAGAACCCCAGTCAGCAGAAATATCTCTCGGGTGTCTTCCCCACAATTTTTCTGTATAGCCCTCGAAGAACATACCGTACAGTTTCTTACCAAAACGATTGATATAGAAATTCTCAAGAGAAGTTTCTTCTTTCTTGAACATAGCGGATTTCATATAGCTGAATCCCGAAGCCATTGTTGTAGCAAAACCCATATTTTTAATTGTAGATGCCGACATTTTTACAGGGTAATCAAAAAATTTCTTTTTATAATAAATTCTTGACACTCTTGTTCTGACGAGCATTACTCTATCGTCATTTTCAGGATCCGGACCGCCTTCCTCAAGCGGTTTTTCTCTGCCAAGTTTTTTATCATCAAAGGACGGTTTTCCCTGAATCGGCATCAGGTCGCTCCACCATTTCATTACCTCATCACTTTTTGAAAAAAAGCGATGACCGCCGATATCCATACGATTACCGTTATAACGAACCGTCTGAGAGATACCGCCGATTGCTTGTGAGCTTTCCAATATTGTTACGTCATAATCCTTACCATCTTTAAGCAATTCGTTCGCTGCGGTAAGACCAGCGGGACCTGCTCCTATAATAATTACTTTTTTCAAAATACTTCCTCTTTTCTGTAAAACTGGCTTAC
>CACZPV010000062.1 GCA_902783065.1 uncultured Ruminococcus sp. | reverse complement strand
CCTGTTCATTATTAAAAAGAGGCTTGTTAAACGCAAAATTGCCTGTACCCCTGTATTTTTCAATTTTCAGTTCAGCTTCTTCAAAATCAATGGTTTTGTCAGCACACAAAGCTGCGCCGAGGGATACATAATAGAGAGAGTTATCGGGACAGATTCCCGTTGTTTTCAGTGCTTTGTCAAATCCGGCACGAAGCTGCGGAATAAAGGTCAGAGGTCCGCCAAGATAAACGATTTTACCGGAAATTTCCCTTCCCTGAGCAAGTCCGGCAATTGTCTGATTAACAACAGCCATAAAAATGCTGGCTGCCACGTCTTCTTTTCTTGCACCCTGATTAAGCAGCGGCTGTATATCTGTTTTGGCAAACACGCCGCAGCGTGACGCTATCGTATAGGTTTTTTCATGTTTTTCTGCAAGTGAATCAAGGTCTTCGATAGGCACGTTCAGAAGTGTTGCCATCTGATCAATAAACGCACCCGTACCGCCGGCACATGAACCATTCATACGAACTTCCATTCCTCCGGAAAGAAACAGGATCTTTGCATCCTCTCCGCCAAGTTCAATAACCACATCAGTTCCCGGAATAAAGGTATTCGCAGCTACTCTTGTGGCATAAACTTCCTGCACAAAATCTATACCACAGGCCTCGGCAACACCCATGCCTGCGGATCCGGACATTGCAATCACTGCCTCTTGTCCCTGCGGAATCTTAGTTTTTACGGTTTTCAGCAGCTCGGCAATTTTACTCGTAATCTGAGAATAATGCCTTTCGTATGTTTGATATAATATTTGATTATTTTCGTCAAGTAAAACACATTTTACTGTTGTAGAACCGATATCAAGACCTATTCTGACCATGTCCCAATTCCTCTTTTCTTCTCTTATTCCGCTGACTGCATCCTCAGATTATTTCTGAATATCTGACTATATAGTTCAAAATTCCACTGTTTATAAGGTTAAAATATTTCTTTGATTTTACTACTTCTCCGTTTTTAACATCGAGAAAAACTGCTTTTGATTCAGCAGGCGGCGCAAAACCTTCCCGGAGCAGCAAGCCTGTTTTTTCTGACTGATGCCCCTAATCCCGCCGGGCACTTAAAATAATATGCCGATTCAAATTAATATTATATATCAAACCCTCTTATATATTATTCTACAAAAGAATATTAATCGGCAAAATCCGAGCAATTTCTGCCTTTTGTCGCATATTTTACCGTATAATATTTTCTAAATCTGCATATACTATTGTAAT
This sequence comes from uncultured Ruminococcus sp., assembly GCA_902783065.1. GTDB lineage: Bacteria > Bacillota > Clostridia > Oscillospirales > Acutalibacteraceae > UBA1213. The sequence goes on along the minus strand of CACZPV010000062.1, from coordinate 2,212 downwards.
TTCTGAAAAAAAGTAATATAATTGAATGAGTATTATGCCTTTTTCTATCCGAACAGGCAGTTGATACTGATATTTCATTAATCGGCAGACAAACAGGAACCGGAAGGTTTTTTCAATCCGTGTACCGGGTGCGAACTTCTAAATATGTCTGCTGTTAAAGATGCTAATAGTATAAAATGATCCCTTGACGATATCAGCCGTATATCGTGAAAATACTCGGATATTTTGTCCGAATGGAGAATGATAAACTTTATGTTTAAAATATACAATGCAATAGGAAAACATCGCAGAACAATCCTGTTTCTGTGTGATTTTTTGCTGTGGAATCTTTCCTACTATATGTCGTACGGCATCAATAAAAACAATCTTTCACTCAGCGGCGACCTGACTGTTTTCTGGTGGGGGCTTCTGATCGAAAATATCTGTTTTGCCGCAGTATTTATTTTATTCCGGCTGTATGACAAGCTTTGGCGATATGCAGATATAGAAGATTTCTTTTTTGCTGCTATTGCCTCGCTCAGCGCCAATCTTGTCTTTATGATGACAACAATGGCGATCGGTATCTTTATTCCCGATTTTAACCTCGGCACAAGAGTTTATATTACATTTGCATTAATGTCATCTTTTTTTGTAATGCTGTTTCGGATTGTTTACCGTCTGAACAAAATTCTTGAACGTCGAGAATTGGCTCAGAAACCTAAAAAACGTCTGCTGATCATCGGAGCAGGTGAAGGCGCACTGTCGGTACTCAGCGAACTTTCCAAAACACCCGGAAACGAGTATATACCTGTATGTATAGTGGACGATGACAAGGAAAAACTGCACCGACGCATATCAGGTGTTAAAGTAGTAGGCACTACCTACGAAATACCTGAGATCTGTGAAGAATACGGGATTGAAGTAATTCTGTTTACCATTTCACAAATCAGCGTAACTGATAAAAAAAGGATTCTTGATTCCTGCACAAAAACACATGTGGAAGTCAAGATTATTCCTAATATCTATAATCTTATGACATCAGGCGTACCGATTACATCCTCTATCCGTCAGGTAGAAGTTGAGGATCTGCTCGGCAGAGAACCTGTTGTATTTGATACTGAAAAATACGGCAAATATATTATCGGTCAGACTGTTCTTGTCACCGGAGGAGGCGGCTCTATCGGATCCGAACTGTGCCGTCAGATTGCCAGACTAAATCCTAAACACCTGATTATTCTTGATATTTACGAAAACAATGCCTATGAAATACAACAAGAACTGATTCGTAAACACGGCAGCGACCTTTCATTTGAAGTTCAGATTGCCTCAGTACGTGACAGAAAAAAGCTGGAGCATATTTTCCGTACACGAAATATTGATGTTGTCTTCCATGCCGCAGCACACAAACACGTTCCCCTGATGGAAACGAATCCCGAAGAAGCTGTTAAAAACAACGTATTCGGCACTTTGAAACTCGTTGAAACGGCAGACAAATATCATGTAAAGAATTTTGTGCAGATATCCACCGATAAGGCGGTTAATCCGACCAGCGTTATGGGGGCTTCAAAACGTATCTGTGAGATGATCATACAAATGATCGGCAGACGCAGCAAAACAAATTTTGTCGCTGTACGCTTTGGCAATGTTCTTGGCTCAAACGGCTCTGTAATTCCTCTTTTTAAAGAACAGATACGTACAGGAGGACCTGTTACTGTTACACATCCGGATATTATCCGATATTTTATGACAATTCCGGAAGCGGTTTCACTGGTACTTACGGCAGGCAGTCTGGCAAAAGGCGGTGAAATCTTTATCCTGGATATGGGTGAACCCGTTAAGATCAAGGTTCTTGCCGAAAACCTGATACGCTTATCAGGCTTTAAACCTCACGAGGACATTAAGATCGAGTATACCGGTCTTCGTCCGGGTGAAAAATTGTATGAAGAACTTCTTCTTAACGAGGAGGGTATTACAAAAACCGATAATAAGAAAATTTATATCGGCAAACCAATTGAGTTCAGCAACGATATCTTTTTCAATCACCTTAAAAACCTGTATTATGCCGCACAGAAAAACCGCAAGAATGATGTAGAAGAAATTATTGCCGAAATTGTACCGACCTACCATCATGAAAAAGTAGGCACAGATTCTCTGCCTGACGATCTTGAGAATGAAGCAGAAATATAGTAAAATTTGAACAGAACAATAATACCGATGTGAAACTATCACAGAT
>CACZPV010000061.1 GCA_902783065.1 uncultured Ruminococcus sp. | reverse complement strand
TTTTTGATAATTCAACTTATCATGAACCGAGAAAGCAGACGACTGAAATAATTGTTTTAGTCAAAAGGACTGTGGGTATTAAATCGACAGCGGCGGCAAGCCGCCAGACGACTGATAAAATTGTTTTAGTCAAAGTTGTTGTGGGAATTAAATTGACTGCGGCGGCTCGCCGCCCAGCGAGCCGCCGGGGGCGAAACGCGATAGTCACTCGCTAAAGATCCGCTCTGTTTCAGTTATTCAGACTTCACACCCGCAGATCATGGTTTTTCAGTAATGTAGATTCAGGTGATTATTATAAAAATTGTTAATGCCTCTTGACATATAATACTATGTATGATATAGTATTATACAAAAGGAGGTGTTAATTTGGATATTCAGCTGAAAAGAGGACTTCTTGATGTATGTGTACTGACAGCTATTAAAAGTGAAGATTCTTATGGCTATAAAATCGTCAAGGATATACAGCCGTATATCGCAATATCCGAATCAACGCTGTATCCGATTCTTCGGCGTCTTGAAAGTGCCGATATGCTGACAGTATATTCTGTAGAACATAATGGCAGACTGAGAAAATATTACAGAATTACGGATAAAGGGCTGGAACGGCTTAAAGCATTTAAAAAGGAATGGCGGGAAATAATGGCGATATACGATTTTATTACACGGGAGGACAGTCAGAAATGAAGAAAGACGAATTTATAAATGAACTCAAACGCATTACAGCATATTTGCCTCAGGCAGAAAGCGAAAAATATATTGAATATTACAGCGAAATAATTGCTGATGCAATGGAGGACGGAATGAGTGAAGAAGATGCTGTGTATTCTCTTGGTTCAATTGCGGAGATCGAAGGCTATATCAAGGAAAATAATGAATTGCCATCATCACAGAAATTTCCTTCTGTAAAAAGCTATGCACCGGTAAAGAACATAAAAAAAAGACATCTTCCGGCATGGGCGATTATTTTGATAGCAGTGGGATTTCCTGTATGGTTTCCATTGGTTTGTGTGTTTTTTGTTCTGTATCTTGTGGTCTGGGCAATCATAGCTTCATTATATGCGGCGGCTGCCAGCATATTTGTATGTGGTATCACAGCAATAGTTGCATCTTTTTTTGCCGGAGATTTTTCTATTGTTATGTTAACACTTGGAACAGGATTGTTCTTTATCGGAATATCCGTTTTTATGTTGACAGGAATGATACAGCTTACAAAGCTGTATGCAGAACTAACCGTCTGGATTGTAAAGAAATGTATTAACGGCGTAAAGGGGGTATCGTGATGAAAAAAATAATGAAAATTACATTAATAACAGCCGGAATTCTCACAGGACTTGGATTAATCTGTTTTCTGATTGGTGCTGCGGGAGTTGGCTTTGATTATACCAAATTTGGAAAATCAACAGAATACGAAATGAAAACATTTGAATATGATGGAAATGTCAATAGTGTTAATCTTTCAACATGGACGGATGATATCAAATTTGAAAAATCAAAGGATTCCAAAACAAGAGTTGTGTATTATAACAGCAAGGATGAAAAAATCACCTATAGGATTGAAGCAAAATCTCAGCTTGATATTAAACAGGAAGACAATCGTCAATGGTATGAAAGGCTGTCGTTTTTCTCTTTTGAAAATTCACGTTCCCTGACAATTTATCTGCCGGAGGACCATTATGAAACCATAAATGCAGTCTGCACTTCGGGAAATATCACCAGTACTGTAAAATTAACGGCATCCGGTAATTTACAGGTTAAGTCTGTCAGCGGAAATATTCTGCTTGAAAATATCAGCTGCGGCGGAAAATGTACTGCTGAATCCACCAGCGGCAATATATCTCTGAATCATATGTCATCGAAATATGATCTTTCATTACACACCACCAGCGGTAGTATCAAACTTGACGAATGCAGTGCCGGAAATAGTATTAACTGTGCAAGTACAAGCGATTATATCAGTCTGAAAAATTGCACTGCAGCTGTTATCAGCGGTAATTCTGTCAGCGGAAACATAAATATTAAAAATGTAAAAGCAAGTAGTAACTCAGAATTTAATACAACAAGCGGTGAATTAGTGTTTGATGGAACAGACAGCCCTGTAATTCATGCAAGAAGTATCAGCGGTGATATTTTCGGCAGGATCGGATATGCCGGACAGTATCATACAAGCACTGTCAGTGGTTCTGTTACTATTCCTTCTTCCGGAGGCGACAGAAATTACTCTATGGAAACTGTAAGCGGTGATATCAGGATTTCAGATTAAATCAGTAAACTATTATTTCTCCTTAAAAAGATTTTTGCAGATCTTGTTTTTCATGTTAGATAGTCGTGGAACGCTGAATGACTTGCAAATTCAGTGTTCCCCAAAAACCACAATAACCTTAACGGATAAATGTTCCAATGTCATTTACTATACAACTAAAAAATTTTTTCAGAAAATGACAAATAGTCATTTTATAGTCATTTTAAACTTCTATAATGATGCCATAGAAAGCAAAGTAAAAAATCTGATATCGTGGCAGAAACATAAATCTTATGGAGGTTATAACTATGGAAATTCTGAAAACTGAAAATCTTGTAAAAACATATGGTCAGGGAGATAACAGCTTTAATGCTGTTGATGGCATTTCCTTATCCGTAGAGAAGGGCGAATTTATATCAATCGTAGGCGCAAGCGGAAGCGGAAAAAGTACACTTATGCATATGCTGGGCGGAGTTGACAGACCTACTTCCGGCAAGATAACCATAGACGGTACAGAACTCAGTGAAATGAATAACGATAAACTTGCAATTTTCCGCAGAAGACAAATCGGCATAGTATATCAGTTTTATAACCTCATCCCTATTCTTACAGTAGAGGAAAATATTACACTTCCGCTTGATCTTGACGGTAAGGCCGTTGATAATGAAAGACTTGAAAGCATCCTTGATACACTCGGCATTAAAGAAAAGCGCCATAACCTGCCAAATGAACTTTCCGGTGGCCAGCAGCAGAGAGTATCTATTGCCCGTGCACTGATAAGTGATCCTGCAATTCTTCTGGCAGATGAGCCTACAGGCAACCTTGATTCAAGGGCTACTGAGGATATAGTCAGTCTTCTTAAAATGACAAATAAAAAATTCAATCAGACAATCATAATGATAACTCATAATCTGGAAATCGCAAAGGTTGCAGATAGAATACTTACTGTCAGTGACGGTAAACTTGTCGAGGAGGTGTAAGCAATGAAAACTCTTGCAAAGCTTACACTGAAAAGTTTACTGATGAACAAAACCAGAACGCTTGTAACAATTGTAGGTATTATGCTTTCTGCTGCTCTTATTACAGTTGTAGCAGGAGTTTTTACAAGTGCACAGGCTACACTTATTTCATCAGCAGTACGTGAAACCGGAGATTATGACATAGTATTTGATGGTCAATTCAGTAACGAAAATATAAAAAAAATCGGAATGAACAGGGATGTTCAGGATGTGGCATACAAGCAGAGTGTCGGTATGGCTGAAGTTGAAACAACATCAAAATACAGACGTTATGCACTTGTTACAGCACTTAACAAAACGGCTTTTGACAAAGTTTATGTAATGCCTCTTGAATCAGGCAGATATCCCAAAAACTCCGAGGAAATTGTTCTTTCTCCATCCTTCGCAAGGTATACATCAGGAAAATACAAGATAGGCGAAAAGGTAACATTAAAACTCGGCAATCGTGTAAAAACCGATGAAGACAATTCAAAAAACATACTTATCAATGCAGCTCACGGCAATGAAATAAATAAATACATATACATGGACGAGAATTATTACGGTGAAGGCAATGAATATATAGAGCCTGAATTTGAGAAAACCTATACTATTGTTGGTGTTCTTTCTGATCTGGGTTCAGAACTTGTAACAGATAAATCATCCTCTGCTTGCATGGATGTTTTCACACTGTCTGACGATGTTGATAATCTTCAGAAATTTAATTATCTCGGTCTTGGACAGAACAGTATACATATCAGGATCAATCTTACAGATGATGCAGAATCTGATCCTATAAATGTAATAACACAGATGTCAGGCTGTGATGCTGATTTTGTAAAAACTTACATTGATAGTTATGGCGAAAGAAGCTCCTTCGATGAAGATGGTTATTTTATGGATGCGGAAACACGAGAAATGTTTGAAAGAACTCAGAAGACAATACACAGTTCAAATAGCTTTGGTATATCGGGATTCAGCCTTAACGTTGATCTTCTGAGATTCAAGGGCATCGGTATTTCCGATACCAACATGGGGATAGTTTTCGGATTCACAGGTCTGATCATATTTATAATCATGGCTTCAAGTATCTTTATTATCCGAAACAGTATTTCAATTTCCGTAACAGAAAAAACAAAGCTTTATGGTATGCTTTCATCCATTGGTACAACTCCCAGACAAATAAGAAGGAACGTACTTTTTGAAAGCTTTCTTCTTGGTTTGGTAGGAATCCCCCTCGGTATATGTCTTGGTGTGGGAGTTACAGCTTGTCTGATGAGGATTTGTGACTATATCGCTATGGATAATCTCAACGGCAACCATCTGTTATTCAGTGTTCCTTTTATAGCAGTTGTTGCTGCAGTATTACTCAGTGCTTTGACAATCTATTTGTCATCAATTTCAATTGCAATAAGTGCTTCTAAGATATCTCCCATAGCAGCAATAAGAGGAAACCGTGATGTCAGGATCAAAAGAGGCAAAAAGGTTAACGAAAAAATCTATAGAACACCAAAAATTATCAAAAAGCTTTTCGGTACAGGCGGTAGCATTGCTTATAAAAATTTAAAGCGCAGCAAAACTCAGTATCGCACAACTGTTATATCGATAGTCCTGAGTGTATCTGTATATATCACGGTGTTTTCATTCGTTGAGAGCGCACTTGATTATACTCGCAGATACTATGATTCAGCTGATTACAATATGAGCGTTGTACCATTTTCAAATATTGAGGATGAAAAAATAACCGCAGCTGATATAATAGGTTCCGATCTTAAATTGAGTGACCAGATCGGTGCGTTGAGTGATGTACAAAAGTTAAGCTATGATATGAAAACAATTAATTATCTGGCGTATTTTCCTAAAAAGAATATATATATTGATAAAAGTAAGAATTTCAGCTTCAACCGTGTTTTCCGTTCAGAGGAAGAAATTACAGAGGATACATTTAAAACTGTAGTCGGTATCATGACAATGGATGATAAAAGCTATAAAGATTTCCTTGAAACTCTTGGAATAGATGCTTCCGAAATAAAAGGCAAGGGTATTCTTAATAATTCAAATACATATTACATCGAACGAGGCGAAAACGAAAAAGCAGAAGAGATCCCTTCCAAATTCCTTAAAGATCCGGTAGGCAGCAAGATAAATCTGGACGATATAGAAAATCTGGAGCAAAATTCGGGTAAACATGATATAAGTATTGAAATAGGAGCAGTTTACGACAATGATCTGATAAAGGAAAATCAAAAAAAGCTGAATCCCGCACTTACATCTACAGTTGATACTTTCCCATATATAATTGTAGATATGAATACCTATAAGGAACTTATTAAGTCAAAGATGACAGATACAGATATCTTTTTATACTCAAAAAACGCAACTAAAACGGAAGAAGATATTAAAGAGCTTACAGTCAATAGCGGCGCATTCATAAATAACTATGAATACACTGTAAAAAGTATCAATGCTGTTGTAACAATACTTGAAATTTTCATTTATGGGTTTATAATAGTAATAGCAGCTATTGGACTTACAAATATATTTAACACAATAACCACAAATATGAGCCTGAGAAGAAAAGAGTTTGCCATGCTGCAATCAGTAGGAATGACAAGAAAGGAATTCCGCAGAATGGTTGATCTTGAAAGTATAATGTATGCAGCAAAATCACTTGTAATAGCTTTGCCGCTTGGAATATTTGGTGGTCTTGCAGTAAACTATATATTCAATTCTAATCTCATAGATGATAAGATGGCATATCAGTTTCCGTGGCTAGCAATACTTATCAGTGTCGCTGTAGTAGTATGCGTGGTATGGCTGATAATGACTTTCTCTCTTTCAAGGCTGAGAAAACAGAATATTATTGAAACAATACGCAACGATAATATCTGAGAATGACTGTATATTTCCTGCTCATTAAATAAAACATACCGGCAGAGAGTGTCTGCACGCCAAAAGGTGTGCGGACACTTCGCTGCATTTTCGAAAAGGAGACTCTGCATGAAAATTTTACTTATTGAGGATAACCGTTCTATTTCCAAACCACTTTGCTATACACTCAGTACGAAGGGCTATGAAGTGATCCTTTGCGAAAACTGTGAATCAGCTCTGAAAAAAGCCGGCGAACATTTCGGACTAATGATAATAGATGTCACCCTTCCGGACGGAAACGGCTTTGAGCTTTATTCAGATATGAAAAAATTTGATCCTCCCCCGGCGATATTTCTTACGGCAATGGATGACGAGGACAGTATAGTAAAAGGCTTTGAACTCGGAGCGGAGGATTATATAACTAAACCGTTTTCTACAAGGGAACTGCTTGCAAGAATCGGCAGACTTGAAAGAAAAACGGCTCGTGAAAGCAATATCATCAGAGCAGGAGATACCGAACTTGACCCGGATGCATCAATAGTACGAAAAAACGGAGAAACTGTAGAGCTTACTGCACTTGAATACCGCATTTTTTCCATGCTTATGATGAATGCCGGAAAAACTGTAACAAGAGAAGCAATATTTGAGAGAATATGGGATCTGGGCGGAAATTATGTCAATGATAATACCCTGACGGTATATATTAAACGTATCAGAAAAAAACTTGGAAATAACCTGATAAAGACAGTAAAAGGTATCGGCTACCGATTGGAGGAAAAATGAAGGTAAAATACAGATATGTTATAATAATGCTGATACTTGCTGTGATATTTGAGGTAATCGGCACATCAGTAATAAATATGTGTCTGTCTGAGATGAAAAGGGCTGAATTTGATAACGAGGTTCGCCTGCTTGCAGCTGTAAAAAATTCTTATCCTGATGTAAGTGAAGAAGAACTCCTGAAGGTACTTGACGGTGACGGACAGGATGTACAGACACGTATAATGCTTCAGGAATATGGTATTACTGACAGAGATTGGGCAGTTTACGAAAACGAAGCGAATTCATCACGTACAATTCTGTGCGGCACTGTAATACTTATGTTGGCTCAGGCTGCGTTTATAATTGTGTTTCTTGTTTATTCAGCCAGAACAAAACGATCCACTGACAGGCTTACGAATTATCTGACTTATATCAACAGCGGAAATTATTTGCTTATGGTGAATGAAAACACTGAAGATGAGCTTTCACTGCTTCGAAACGAGATTTATAAGACAACAATCACCTTACGTGAACAGGCTGAACGCACAGTTCAGGATAAGCATGACCTGAAGGACAGTATCTCGGATATTTCTCACCAGCTTAAAACTCCGCTGACATCTATGCTGATCATGCTTGATGAAATAATAGATGATAAGGAAATGCCGGATGATATAAGGGACGAATTTCTATGTGATATCAGAACGGGTGCAAATACTATAAGCTTTCTGGTGCAGTCACTGCTTAAGCTTTCAAGACTTGAGGCTAATTCCGTTGAAATGAAGTCGGAAAATGTTAATGCTGATATGTTGTTTGAGCGCTGCATTGAAAACACAGCTGTAATAGCCGAGCTTGGAGGTGTATGTGAGGAAAAAAAATCAGGCGAAGAGGTTTATATCACGTGTGACGAGAAATGGATGACCGAAGCACTTACAAATATAGTAAAAAACTGTATAGAACATACACCAAAGGGCGGAAAAGTTACCATGTGTGCTGAAGATATGGGACTGTACAAAAAGCTGATAATCAGTGACAACGGGTGCGGAATTGATAATAAAGATCTTCCGCATATATTTGAGAGGTTTTATAAAGGAAAGAATTCAGGAGAAAACAGTGTAGGCATAGGACTTGCACTGTCGAAAACGATAATAGAAAAGCAGGGCGGTTTTATCAGTGTGGAATCAGTTCCGAAGGAAGGCAGTAAATTTACAATAAAATGTAACTTTAAATAATTAACGGCGGATAATATGGGGCAGTTTCCCACGATATTATCCGCCGCTGTCATTGGAAGGAAGAAATTTTCCTGCAGCCGTCCCTCCCCTGCCCTTCCCACTGGAAAGGGACAGGCAGCGGGAAAAATAAACGCACCTGTTGTGTGATTTTAAAAATTTCATATACAGAATAAAGCTTCGCACTATAATACACCTTTACTGTAATACGGAGTTTTCCGGATTCAAGCATCATAAAAGCGGCGCTATAATGCGCATAAGTGCACCGAAAAATTTATGGATTATATTTCCATGTTTTATTGTTTCAAGAGTTATTTCCGATGATTTTCGGAAAACGTTGGTAAAATCAGCCTGTATATCCTTTATGCATGAAACTCCCACAAGATAGGCAGCACATTCAAAGTGATGGTAAAGACTTCTGTAATCGAGATTGATCGTGCCAACAACCGCTTTTATATTATCGCTGACAAAAACTTTGGAATGTACAAAGCCGGGCATATATTCATAGATCCTGACACCTGCCTCGATCAAATGACGATATTGATTTTTTCCGAGATACCATATCGGTCTTTTATCGGGAATACCGGGCATTACAATTCGCACATCAACTCCTCTTTCAGCTGCAAAACGAAGTGCTGTTGTCAGTTCATCATCCAGAATCAGATACGGTGACATAATATATACATACTCTTTGGCACTGTAAAGTATATCAGTGTATACTCTTTCAGCAATCTTATGATCATTCAGCGGTGCTTCTGCATATGGAATTACACAGCCTTCTGCTCTGATATTTTTATCATAAAGACCGAGAAAAGAATTAAAATCCTCACCCTGTGGATTTTCTACATTCCACATTTTCAGGAACATTACGGTAAAACTATCCACAGCAGATCCTTCCAGCATAATTGCTGTATCTTTCCAATGACCGAATTTTTCGATTTTATTAATATATTCGTCTGCCAGATTAATACCGCCGCAAAAAGCAACCTTTCCGTCAATAACAAGAATTTTTCTATGATCGCGGTAATTATATGAGGACGTAATAACAGGTTTAATTCTTTCCCATATTTTGCATTTAATTCCAATCTGTTTAAGTCGTTTTGGATAATCATGCGGCAGCTTGGAAAATTCACAGGTACCGTCATACATTACTCTGACTTCGACACCTTCTTTTGCCTTTCTTGCCAATATTTCCAATACTTTTCCCCACATATATCCTTCTTCAATAATAAAGTATTCCAAAAAGATAAAGCTTTTGGCTTTTTCAAGTTCTTCCAGTAATCTGACAAATTTATCTTCGCCCACAGGATAATATTCCGTTTTAACATTTTCGTAAACAGCTGTATTATCATATTTTGTCAGATATTTTCCTAAATCCGAAGATTCGCGGTTAATTAACCTTAATTTTTTAGCAGCTGATTCATGTTTACGTATATATTTGCTGCTTTCCTTATTCATTCTGACGAGCTTTTGTCTAATCGTACCGTAACCCATTTCTATTGTTGTCCATACATAAAACAACGTGCCGGAAAGAGGCATTGCCGTAATTAGCAGCACCCATGAAAGCTTTGCAGATGAATCCATTGGTCTGTTAATCAATGCAATAATGACCACTATCTCAAAGATAGTCTGTATTGTGATAATATAATCAGAAAGAAGTTCTTTAAAGAACGACCAAACAGTCATCATTACCAGAATCTGCATAAGCAGCAAAAGAATCACCAATCCAAAACGGCTGAAAAATACAGAAAAGAATCCTCTTTTCCATTTTGCTGCAAGACGGATTCCGTTGCCGCTTTTTACTTTTTTCCTTTTAAATTTGTGCAAAGAAATCCTCCTTTTATTTTCATATACAACTGAACCCGTAAAGTGACCAGAGATTTGCCGTGGGTTATTTTATCCGGTCTGCCGGCAGACTGCACACGAACCAGCCGGACATAGTATAAATTTAACGAATCAATTATAATCCATGTTTTCTGCAAAATCAAGTAAATTCATGCTAAAAAAATTCAAACTATCTTCTTTTTTTAAATACCTCGTAATAATTGGTATACCAATTATCGGTGTCAGTTGAATAGAAATTACAAACAAAAAATTCCTTTCCCGATGCTTCAAAATAATAATATTCAACAGGGTCATCACTTTCCTGCGGATAATTAATATCACTGTTATAGTGGAACTTAGCTACTTGATTCTTACTAAGTCCAGTGTCGGCAAAGGTTTTTGTTTCTTTTCTGATTAAATTAGCATTTCCTTTTTTACTCTTTGCCCACATGATAATCTGCTCATCTTTTATATCCGTAGTATCCATCCATGTTCCGCTTTCGATTCTGCATTTTCCAATCAGCTCATCTTCATTGCTGTAAACATAAATATCAAGAGAACTAAACAGCTTTTTCTTTTCATAATGTTTAAAAACAGATGCTGCTTGTTTGGAAGCTTTTTCAGCATTACTTACATTACCATTATTCATACGAATTGTCACTAAACTGCCGGATAAAATATCGCCAGTTTCAATTTTGGCATTATACTGATTTTCTATGGATTCGAACTGATCTTTTGCATCTTCAAATATATAATCTCTGAAACATTCTATAAATGTATCACTTGTATATTCATATTTTCCGAAGCTTGAACCATCAATGTTAATTTCACTGATTTCACTGATTACTTCATACTCAAACCAGTAATCATTATCCTTCATTTTGTATACGACTTTATCATCGCTGTTTTTCTGAGTACTCACGGCTGTACAGCTACCATATCTCATTTCAGCATAATGAACAGCCTGCGACTCTGTTTTTAGTTTGGTACTACATCCGCATAATACTATGACAAATCCTACCATCATCACAGCAGAAATCCACCAATTAATCTTATATTTCATACCGATCACCTCTCTTTTCATATACGTTTACAACCATTTATGCTGTATCTTATATTATCACAGTTTTCTGAATTTATCAATTAAAAAAATATAAATTCCTACTTGACAATAGGGAAAAAGAGTGTTATATTATAAACACAGATATACCTATATGTTTAGTAAGTATTATGCTTGCGGAATGTATACACGTACAGACTGCATATAATTAATGACTCAAAATTCCTATACGAAATAATCCTAAAATTCAGAATAAATCGGAATTTTAACATCTTTGATGTTTTTTATGATGCGATACCATAAGAAAATTCCTGAAAAAACATTTTGAATTATAGTAGTTAAAAGTGGAACGTTTGAGTAAAAGATACACAGAATTATCTGTTGTTTCCATTAAATTGCCAATTTAAAATATAAATTATGAAGGAGTGTATTACAATGGCAAAAATTTATAACAGTATTACTGAACTAATCGGTAAAACACCGATACTCAAGGCAAATAATTTTATCAAATCAAAGAATGTTAATGCTAATATTCTGACAAAACTTGAATATTTCAATCCCGCAGGATCGGTAAAGGACAGAATTGCCAAAAATATGATTGAGGATGCAGAATCCAAAGGTATTCTTAAGCCCGGTGCAACAATTATTGAGCCTACGAGCGGCAATACTGGTATTGGTCTTGCCAGTGCGGCAGCAGCAAAAGGCTATAAAGCAATTCTTACCATGCCGGAAACCATGAGTATTGAAAGAAGAAACCTGCTTAAGGCATACGGTGCAGAGATTGTTTTGACGGATGGTACAAAGGGTATGAAAGGTGCTATCGCCAAAGCTGACGAACTTAAAAATGAAATTGAAAATGCAGTTATTCTGGGTCAGTTTGTTAATCCGGCAAATCCACAGGTTCATTATGATACTACCGGTCCTGAAATCTGGGAAGATACGGACGGAAATGTAGATATTTTTGTTGCAGGTGTGGGTACAGGAGGAACACTTTCCGGCACAGGTAAATTTCTTAAAGAGAAAAATGCAAATGTTAAAGTAGTTGCTGTTGAACCGAAAACATCTCCTGTTTTGTCGGAAGGTAAGGCAGGTCCGCATAAGATTCAGGGGATCGGTGCAGGTTTTGTTCCCGATACGCTGGACACAGAAGTTTATGATGAGATAATTACTGTTTCTAATGAGGATGCATTTGAAACTTCCAAGTTTTATGCGCACAGTGAAGGTGTGCTGGTTGGAATTTCCAGCGGTGCTGCGCTTTATGCTGCACTGGAACTTGCTAAACGTCCCGAAAATGCTGGTAAGAATATTGTAGTTATTCTTCCGGATACAGGTGAAAGATATCTCTCTACCGATCTTTTTAACTGATATGACCCTTTTGCACTGAATAATGTGTTTTAGTCAATTGATAATCTCGGAATTACACATCTCCTTATTTTTGTCGGCGGCATGTCCGCCGACTCTTTTTGTGTCAGATAAATACTTTTATTGCAAAAAACAGAGCGATTTCCGCATACTGAATAAGATGAAAACGCATAGTCTTCCCTTTTATAATCACATTAATACTAATTTCAGATAAGAAGTTTTAAGATAGATTTGTGCGAAAAATATCCTCGCAAATCTAAGCCAGCTAACTATCAGAAATTAATATTAGATCCGAATTAATAGTACTTAGGAATTATGCAATATGTGATATGTCCGTATTTTTTTATTTTGTTAAATATTCCGAAACTGAGAACAATGTGTTGATTATTGGATTTAAATCAGTTAATATATAAGAAGTAAAATATCTGTT
>CACZPV010000060.1 GCA_902783065.1 uncultured Ruminococcus sp. | reverse complement strand
TTTTCCTCTTTACAATAATGATTTTTAAAAACAATTAATTTATACTAATATTCTGCGCTGTAAAAACATCCACAGGGTACACAGCTTTTTAAATGCCATGTACCCTGCGGATGTATATTTTAAGGAGTCGGTATAATCATTTACCCAGGAAAGCAGCACCTATAAGACCGGCATCATTGCCAAGTTCTGCAATGCAAACCTTAGTCTGCTTATTATTATGTTTAGTATATCTGTCACGCTCAATTATTTTCTTGACAGGCTCAAGCAGATAATCACCCTGTCTGCTGATACCGCCGCCTATGCAGAGAATTTCAGGCTGGAAAACATTAATAATATTTACAAGACCGCATCCAAGGTAATCAATGTACATATCAATAACTGATTTTGCCAGAGGACAACCCTGCTGAGCTGCATCAAATGCTGTCTTGCCTTCGATTTTGCTGAGGTCACCGCCAACCATCTGATACAGCAGATAATTCGGAGCCTGCTGAATCGAACAAGCTTCTTTTGTCATATTAATAAGACCCGTAGCAGAGGAGTAAGCCTCCCAGCAGCCTCTCCTGCCGCAAGTGCAAAGACGTCCATTATGCTGAATAACTGTATGACCTACTTCTGCGCCTGCATAGTTAGAACCGCTGTAAATCATACCATCAACAATGATACCGCCGCCCACACCTGTGCCAAGAGTAATCATAACAGCATCATTAGCGTCTTTGGCAGCACCTACGCAATACTCACCGTAAGCAGCTGCATTAGCATCATTTTCTACATATACTTTCATGCCCAGACGTTCTTCCATCATTCTGACAATTTCCCAGTTATGGAAATTAAAGTTGTTAGCAAATTCGATCACACCGGTTTCACTGTTAACAGCACCGGGTGCTCCGATACCAACATACTGAAGATCTTTTTCACTGATTCCGGCATTTACCATTGCAGCCTTAGCAACAGCAGCCATATCATCGCACAATCCGTCCATTGTACATGGTCTGGATGTTTTACGGTTTTCCTTGATAACAATACGACCGTCATCATCTACTACGCCGGCAACAATATTGGTACCGCCGAGATCAATTCCCAAATAATACATAATATTTGCCTCCAATTCAAAAGAATATACAGTCAATCGAAAAAACCGTCAACACGCTCCGCACGTTTTTTGTTATTTACAATTGTCTGAAAAAATTCGGGTACCTCTGAAAATATGCTTCTGAAAAACAAGCCGGACGCAGCACGACCGTTATAACCTTTCTTTCAGAGATTACCTGCTTTCTCTATTATAGCATATAGCACAAATTAATAAAAGTCAATTTAAAAAATATTTTATTTTTATCATTTCGCACAATGAAAATAACATCAGAATGGTCATTTTGACCAATTTAGATAAAATATTCTAAAAATACATTAAGATTTCTTGTTAATTTTGATAATAACATAAAAGAATAAACAGCTATGATTTTATTACCGTACATTTATTGAAAGCAAGATTGCTGACTGTCCAGATAATAAACAAGAAACTTCTCAGCAAGACTGTGATGCTTGATGTTTTTCCTTGCCTGATCAAAAGAAAACCATTCAGCATGATCTACTTCCTCCCGATCGATCAGACTAAGATCGGCATCGGAAGCAATACATACGAAATTAATCATCAATGTGTTTGTTTTTGCAAAATATTCACTTTTGTTGTACGTGACAGCACTGATATCAAGTCCTGTTTCCTCTTTTATTTCTCTTGCAGCGGCTGTTTCAGCATTTTCACCTTTGGAAATATACCCTGCCACCAAAATATTATCAGTGTTTCCGTACTGCTGTATAAGCAGTATCTTATCTTGTGAAGGATTCAGCACAATCATACTTACTGCTGTCGAAAAAACAGGAAACTGATATTTTCCGCACATTGTACATTTGGGAACCATACCTTCTCTCTGATTCAAAAATTCCGGCTTCAGAAGTCCTCCGCAGTTATAACAGTATTTCATAAACGCCTCCTGATGTTAGATTCCTTGACAGGCGTTTCGGTAACAACTTCCACAGGCATAACAAATTCATCATACTTTTCTGCCATATCTTTTTCGGTCGGTACCGGTTTGCGCTGCGGCTGAATAATCTGAGTAGATTTTACAAAATCAATAATCCAGTTAACTATCCTTATGAATATTCCCTTATTGACAGCTTTTTTATATAACAAATTCAGTGAAATGAATACAGCAGCTCCGATCGTAACCTGAAACGGATATAATGCAACAGCAGATTCATTAATTATAAAAGGCAGCACTGCAAGCGCAGCTGCCGGCGGAAACGGTTTATGAAAAAGCACAAGAAGAAAAATTGCTGCGCTTACGGATACGGTCACTCCCACAGTCATAGGCATACGAAACAAATCGAAAAATATCAACCGGCATGATGTTCCTGCAAAGGCACATAGTACAATGCACAAAAAGAAACGGAAAGGAGCTTTATGAACCGGACTGTCAATATAAGCTGTTTCTGCAAACACTACAGCCAGAGGCGGAGCAATAATAAAAATCATTCCGCTGGAAATTGCAACTCCTGCAACGGCTGCAAAAATAATAATCAGCCATATTTTTCTGATAAGCTCCTCTTTCGGCTCCGGCTTTTCAACCGAAAAAATTATTTCATCCGTCAATTTGTATTTTTCAAGCAGTGCTCTGACACCGATAATAATTGCTGTAAGTATGAGAACGGATATCGGATATATCATACTTTGCACATTTGTAAGCAACGGAAGGACACCTGCTGAAATCATTGGCAGCATTGTCGATCCGGCTGCTGATAAAGTCAGAATACAAACTGTAAATGCAATAACGACCTTTATATAAAGCGGCAGCGGAACAAATACAGATAATCCGTAGCCCATGAGCGCCGACAATGACATCAGTATCAACATTCGTATAGGAGTGACATTCCATGGCATCCGTGGAGTAATAAATGCTCCCACTGTAAGAGCAGCTATTTCCGGAAATATAATTTCCGGTTCATTAAGAATTTCCGCAAAAAAAACCATTAATGCTGTAATGGTTACGGAAACAGCAAATTTAATCGTCAGCTTTAGTTTATTATTCAAAATGACACTCCTTACATTTTCACCTTATCCGGACTGCGTGAAGCTTCGCTCCACGCCCCAAACGCCGATTAATGAATTAATCAGCATTTCCTTAAGTTTCACGGATTCAGGTTAAAGTTTCCTCAATAGAATTATTTCCGTCCTGCTTTTGACGGGACGGAAATTATCATTACAGTTCAGCAATAACTTCTACTTCGCAAAGCACATTTTTCGGCAGTGTTTTAACAGCTACACATGAACGTGCCGGCTTACTTGTAAAATATTTGCCATAAATCTCATTAAATGCTGCAAAATCATTCATATCCGCAAGGAAACAAACAGTTTTAACTGCTTTATCAAATGAAGAACCTGCTGCCGTTAATACAGCGCCGAGATTTTTCATTACCTGCTCAGTCTGTCCCTCAATCGTATCAGCCTCCACATTTCCGCTGGCAGGATTAATGGCAATCTGACCGGAAGTGAACAGCAGACCTCCCGCCTTTACTGCCTGGGAGTACGGACCGATCGCATCAGGTGCACTTTTGGTATAAACCTTTTCTGACATAAAAAATCATCCTTCCAAAAAATTAGTAACTGATTGTAAAATTTTCATGCCATATCTGATAACTGCATCACCAAGATCCGAACAACCAAAGCCAACTGCTGATTAGGCTGTGTTATCCGATATGTTGTGATGCAGAATCAATTGCCTGTAACTTTTACAACCTTATCTCCGGAAAACGGAGATATAGTAAAACTGCGGCTGAAGCTGCAATTTAACTTTTACTTTGTTCTGCGTTGTCGGGAACATACAATCCCGCACTAAACGTCAGAAGTTCCTTTTTACTGTAAATATAGTACTGACCCTGATATCCCAACTCATGCAGAATGGATATCATCCAGTCATTTGCTTTATCAAAATCCTCTTTGCTTTCGAACCGGAACTCCAGCAGATTTTTTCCGCTTTCGTATTGCTCCATAGTGCAAGCTCTGAATCCGATCTCATCACCGCTTTTAATGTAATAATGCATTCTTCGGTAGTAATTATCACCAGTTTCCGAGTTTGATTCAGTGTCGCTGTAATCTTCCGGCTGGTGTTCATCAAACTGTTCCATTTCCTTCTTTGTAATGCAGAAAAAATCATGATGAATATACGGCACACCAAAACGGTCGGCATTATTGTAATCATCCCATGTCACATCAATATACCTTTCTGCACCGGAAAGAGCCTCTATTTTATTCCAGATATGTTCTTCCGAATAAATATCCTTGCTTCGTATTCCCAATTTATCCAGAATATAGGAGAATGCATAGGTGTATCCCTGACAAACAGCCTTGTGCTCCACAAGAGCACCGTAAAGATCATGAATATGTGCGCCTGTCTTATCTTCTCCGACAAACTCCGTTCTCCTGATAAGTTCATCATGAACCGTCAGAATTATTTTCCATACATCATCGCAATTCTTTTCCTTAACAACATCAATAATTTTGTCTGCCTGTCTGTCAACATCGGCAGACATTTTACGGTTATTCTCTGCATCATCGGCATATGTAAAACGATATACCTTAAACGAAGCGTTTTCATAGGTAGTAACAGAAAAGCTTTTAACCCAGAAGTGATAGGGACATATATCTTTCCATTCAAAATCCGGACTTTTTTCGACTGATATCTCCGGTTCAAGCGTGATAAGGTATTCCTCCAGTCGCTGCATAGAAGCATCCCGGTCTTCCTCATCCCATTCAACCACCGGAATACCGTCAGGAATACTTACTTCCTCCGGCGCAGCGGATTCCTCAACATATTTGTGTGCAAGCGCTGACGGCAGAACAGCCGCTGCTATCACAAAAACAGCAATCAGCAGTATCACGATAATGCTGCCGGCAGAGCTTTTATTTTTCATCACACCACCCCGAAAACGTATGAATAACACGATTACTGAACGATTCTGTAGCCTTTCCTGCTGAGTTCATCCTTGATTTTCTGAATATGCTCGTGATTTCTGGTTTCCAGTGACAGACGCAGATAGCAGGAATTTATATCCGTATTCAGATCCGCTCTGTCATGACTTACAGCAACAACATTTGCGCCAAGTTTAGAAATAATTTTAGAAACTGCTGCCATTTCGCCCGGCTTATCTGTAAGAGCAATTATAAATTCAGCCAGTCTGC
Organism: uncultured Ruminococcus sp.; assembly: GCA_902783065.1. Taxonomy (GTDB): domain Bacteria; phylum Bacillota; class Clostridia; order Oscillospirales; family Acutalibacteraceae; genus UBA1213. Next base: position 7,735 of record CACZPV010000060.1, on the reverse strand, counting down.
CTGTTTTCTGAAGTCCTCTGTCGATTACACGCGAAAGGATTGTAACATCGATATTACCGCCTGAAACAAGGCAGCACACCTTTTTGCCCTTAATCGGCAGCTTATCGAACAAAGCGGCAGCAACTGAAACAGCGCCTGCACCCTCAGAAATAAGCTTTTGCTTTTCTATCAGCGTCAGAATAGCTGTTGCCAGCTCATCATCTGTAACAGTAATAATTTCATCAACATACTGCTTACACATCTCAAAAGTCAGTTCACCCGGTGTCTTTACAGCAATACCGTCTGCAAAAGTATTGACATTTGGCAAAGTTTCTATTCCATCATGAGCAACAGAAAGATACATAGAGGGTGCGCCAGCCGACTGTACACCGTACACCTTGACATTAGGATTAAGCGATTTTATTGCATATGCCACACCGCTGATCAATCCGCCGCCTCCGATAGGTACTATAACCGCATCTACATCAGGAAGCTGGTCAAGTATTTCCAGACCGATCGTACCCTGTCCGGCAATTACCAGTTCATCATCGAACGGATGAATAAAAGTAGCTCCGGTTTCTTTTTGAAGTTCAACCGATCTGTCATGAGCATCATCGTACGTACCCTCAACCAATACTACCTCTGCGCCATAACTTTTAGTTGCTTCCACCTTGGAAATAGGCGCAGAGTTCGGCATACATATCATAGATTTAATACCAAATTTCTGTGCAGCGCGTGCAACACCCTGTGCATGGTTGCCGGCGCTGCAGGCGATAACACCTTTTGATCTTTCCTCATCTGTAAGCTGAGAAATTTTATAGTAAGCTCCCCTTGCTTTAAAAGCACCTGTAATCTGAAGATTTTCCGTTTTGAGATAGATTTCACAATCATCCGAGATATTGGTTGCCTTGATCATGTCTGTCGGACGGATAACTTCTTTAAGAACGTAGGAAGCATGGTAGATTTTGTCTAAAGTCAGCATTTTGATTTCCCCTTGTTTTAGCCGTAAACAAAAATAAGACGGAATCTCTTTTTCACTTACGGTATCTAAATTATACTTTACTATAATAAAATACCGCTTTTTCAATAAAAAGTCAAGAATTATATACTGTCACAATGATTTTTTTCCGTCCGGCGGCTCGCCGGGGTACGGAGCCAAAAGTGAAAAACATATTGACAATTGCTACGATATCCGATTAAAATATAGCGTAAGGGTACAGTGTTTTCTGTAATGTGCTGAGAATAATAACGCAAAAAGGATGTGAAAATATGCTTGCTTTGTATATGATGCTGGATACGGCACAGGAACGTGAAAGCTTTGAACAGATTTATACAGATAACAGAGATATAATGTTTGCTCATGCCTATAGCATATTAAAAGATGTTCCCTCGGCAGAAGATGCTGTTTCGGACAGCTTTGTTTCTCTGGCAAGAAATTTCTCAAAAACAAATGAAATGAATTGTAACCAAATCAGGAGTTATCTGATTATTATAGCAAGAAACGCTGCTTATAAAATATATAATAAAAGGAAAAGAGAAATTAGCACTGAAGATGTTTACTTTGACACAGAAAGTCCCGAAAATTTTACGCTGCATACTGAAAAAAAAGAACTATATGCCAGATTATATGATATGATCAAAGAACTTGACCCAAAGTACGGTGATATTATTATGCTGTATTATTACTGTGATATGCGTGAAAAGGACATTGCGGTTTCGCTTGGAATAAGTGTGGAAAATGTTAAAATTCGTCTTTATCGTGCAAGAGCAGCGCTTAAAAAAAAGTTAAAGGAGGGCGGATACTGTGACTGAATATGAATTTGATAAAATAATTGAAAATAGCGTTAAAAACTATGGACATGATTATTTTGAATTATCTGCTCCGCCGCATGAGTTTTCCTCTCATTTTAAACGTAAAATGAGTAAGTTGACTTCGTCACAAAAAAGACGGACAAATATTATACGTATTCTGTCAGCTGCTGCGGCAATAATCGTAATATCGGTAGTTTCTGTCAGCTTATTGACAATGAAAAGTATTCCGTCAGATATGATGACTGCAAATCAGACATCAATTCAATCTGAAGATATAATTATGTCATCAGATGAAAAAATTCACAAAAACGAAGCTAATGAAACCGACAATACCCATACCGACGATTATAACAATTATATTGACGGTATTACTGAGGGTGAATATGCTGAATCGGATCAGGCAGAGGAAGGAACCAAAAGTATTATCCAACAAAATGAGAATATTCCTGCAACAGAAAATGCAGAAAATTTTGCAGCGCCTGAAAACGATATCAGTACTTCACTTTTAAACGTTGCTGTTGTGAAGAACAACCACGAAATATTTCTCGACAGCAGTAAGTCAGCGGAAATAGAACAATTGATTCTCACATTACTTGAAGATACTATTAGAAAAGAAAACAGGACTGATGCTGAGTCAATCTCAAAAGAAACCGCACAATATACTATTTTTTTGAAAAGTGGAGAAAATGATCCTCTTATGTATGATGAAAACGGCAGGGCAGTTACTTTTATTTCATTGTTTCTGAACAATGAGAGGAGTTCTGTTTTGTTCAATGATGGTAGTCAGGCATACAACTTTACGCTGGCATCACCACAGGACACATATGAATCTATTGAAGCAATTATTTCGTAAAGTCAAAGATAAAAAAAGAGGTTTAATCGTTTACAAGCAGCAGCAAATATGCAGATCTTGAATTGGAAGTATTTGAAATAGCCTGACGAAATTCTGTAAAATACCCCTTTAGCATTTCCTTAAAAGCAATTGTTAACTATTTATTTTTAAATAGGTTGACAATTGCTTTTTTATGTACTATAATAAATCACGTATTAAGGAAACGCTGATTGATATAGTTAGTACTAATCGGTGTTTGGGGTTAAGTGACACCACGAGCGCGCAGACGATCGGACGATGGAACTTATGCAGAGTTTTGGGGCAAAACCTCACGCATAGCCGCTTCCAGCTTATTTCAGACTTCAAAAAATCAAATTATTCAATGTTTCCTTAAATTCATGCCGTTTGTAAATATTTGTATGTTTGTCAGGCGGCGCAGAAAGGAAAAAGTGTAATGGATAGTACAAAAGAAAAAAATATTAATCGTAAAAAATCACATCAGATTTTGATTGACTCAATCTATATTGCCATGTTTGCGGCAATTATTGCAGTCTGTTCCCAAATTCAGCTGCCTGTCGGACCTGTCCCGTTTACTCTACAGACACTTGGAGTATTTGTTGCTTCAGGTATTCTCGGCACCAAAAGAGGAACTTTAAGTGTAATAATATATGTACTTCTCGGAGCCATTGGAGTTCCTGTATTTGCAGGTTTCAGCGGTGGTATAGGTGCCGTTACCGGTCCTACAGGAGGATATATTATAGGATTTCTGTTTACAGCATTTGCTGTGGGCTTAATGGCAGATCTTTTAGGTAAAAAAATATGGGTGCTGGCAGTTGGTATGGTATCCGGATTGCTGCTTTGCTATGCATTTGGTACAGCGTGGTTTATTATTGTCAGCAATAGCGGCGGTAATAATATGGATATTGCAACTGCACTTGGGTATTGCGTTATTCCGTTTTTGGTTCCAGATGCAGCAAAAATCTCGGTTGCTGTCATCATTGTTAATCATCTGGATAAAATTATTAAGATATGAAAAGTGATATTAGTGTAAAACTGCGGCCGCATCACAGTATGTGTATTCAATTCTTTGTGGGCAACGGATACAGTAATGAATTTGTTGAACGTATGAGAAAAGTGATATATTTTCTTGAGCAAAATGATCCGTTTGTCATTCTTGTGGAAAGCAGTGATGTGATTTGTACCGAATGTCCTCATGAGCGAAACGAAATATGTGAGAATGAGGATAAGGTTGCTGCAATTGACTGCAGGTGTAAAATTGCCGCCGGAATTGGTGATGCAAAGGCAATCCGCTGGTCAGAACTCAAAAAAACGGTAAACGAACGAATTATACGTTGTGGAAAATTGTCAGAAATATGCAATGATTGCTGCTGGAAAAAAATCTGTACCGATGCTGTTACCATTCTGAGCAGTGGAAATATTGAAGATGTACTCCAAAAAAGCTCCGATTTCTACGGAGAGGAACCTCACTGAATCCGGATTTTTCCTGCTTATACCGATCGCAGATAGAAAGCAGCCTTAGATTTTCGAGGATAATTTTTGCAGGACAAGGACGATGACGCAGTATTGCGAGAATCTGACCTAATAAATTGCCTGCTTTTTATCGGAGATCAGTATTAATTATTGATAAACAGTATTATACGGGAACCATGAAATATTACTTCAAAAAAGACAGCCGCCCTGTTACGGACGGCTGTCTTTTTTTATAGTTGCTGCAGTCATAATCAAATTCAGAACTCTGCACTTAATCTTCCGGCAGAGCGGTTTCAATATTACCGTTACCATCTATAATAGTATCTACGGCTTTCAGTAATTCCTTATATTTCACAAGCATAAACTTAAGATATTCTTTACCCTGTTCGGTTATAGCATAATAGTTACGTGTACGGTGACTTTCAGTGATTTCCTGTGAATACTCCGTAACATAACCTTGCTGCTGTAAACGATAAAGCACAGGATATAAAAAATTCATCTTATAGCTGCTGTTACTGCGACGTTCCAACTCTTGTGAGAGCTTATAAACATACATCGGTTTTTCGTTTAAAAGCAACAGTGTCATCATAGGGCTGGTAGCTCGTTTGAAATAGTCTTCGAATGAATTAGCGGGATCTTTAGTAGGTGTTCTGCCCATGCAATTCACTGCCTTTCAAGCATATTTGATTTGATATTATCATATCATAGTTTTTAATTCCGTGTGGAAACAATTTGTTAGATTATTGTTAATAAAAAGTTATAAAAACATTGAATTTTTTTAAGGTTCATTTAAGATTGTCCAAAAAAGCCTTTATACATGTGGTTTTCATAAATTAAAAATTATGTCCGTTATAACCCCAGTTCTGAGTTTCTTCATACTGAATATAAATTCTGTCAGGGGCAATACCGAGTTCAGAAGAAAGAATACCGGTAATTTCAGACGTAAGGGCTTCATATTCATTTTTGCTTGCAGAACCGTAAATTTTCACTTCAACAAAAGCATTAGGTGTATTTTTATCTCCCTTGAAATAAAGATTCTGACAATCCTCGATATTAACCATGAGCCAGGATTCACTTTTTCCTCTGATACATCCGATTGACTGACCATAAGCGGCTTTAATGTTTTCTTTCTGTTTTTCAGAAACACTGATGTTTACCTTTGTGTTGATGAAAGGCACTTTGATCACCTCTTACATTATAAGATTTTATTTTTTCAGATTTCTTCTCAAAATCAATATAAACACATTATTATGTTAAGTAATTGTTTTTTGTTGCGCACATCACAAAAACATTTATGATATACCGACCTGAAGGTTGAAATTATAGAATACGTCTATTGTATTATACAAAATAAATACGTAATTGTCAATGCATTTTCGCAACCCCGGTGAGCCGCCGTATTTACCCTAAGGGATAACCCTTTTTTGAAAACAAAGGGTTATCCACCAGACCCCTTTCCCCAAAAACTAAAACTTTAGTTAATGAAAATGAAAAAATGTTTTATCAATAATAGCAGACAACTGTAATATTCTTGAAACTGTGTTTAGCTGCAGGAATTAAATTGACTGCGGCGGCACGCCGCCAGACGACTGATAAAATTGTTTTAGTCTAAGTGGCTGTGGATATTAGTTAGGGTAAAGCGGCTCGCTGGCGTCACGCAGGCTGCGCAAGATAGTTAAAAAAGTCTGAAAAGTGCCATGAAAGGCACTCTTCAGACTTTTTTCTGATATTCCGCTAATCAACAATTTTATTTCACAACCGTTACCTTACAGCTTGCTTCCCTGCCGTTAAAAGTTCTGACTGTTACCCATGCGGTACCGGGCTTTACAGCCTTGAATTGTCCCTCCCAGTTTGTTCTGGTCATTTTGACAATACTGCTGTTGCTGCTGCGGTATGTTCTTGCTGCGCTTGCTGCTCCATTATTCAGATATGCACTGACTTTAGCTGTCTGACCAACTTTGAGCTTAAGTGTTTTCTTATTCAGATACACGTTTGTCGGTGCTGGTCTTACAGTTATTTTGCAGCTCTTTTCCACACCATTGCTAAGTTTTACGGTTACCCATGCTACACCTGGTTTAACCGCTGTAAACTTTCCGTTCCAATCAGTACTATTCATTTTTATAATACTGCTGTTACTGGTGCGGAAGGTACGTTTTGCGGCAGCAGTGTTAGCAGGCAGAACCGCACTGAGCGTAAATGTTTCACCAACACCCATTGCGAAATCGCCCTTTGAAAGACTGATTTTTGTGGGCATATTCTTAACAGTGATCTTGCAGGATTTTTCTTTTCCATCAGAAGCTTTTGCTGTAATCCATGCTGTACCAGTTCCCACAGCTTTTACATTACCCTTCTGGTCAACTGTCAGAATTTTTGATGCAGAAGTTCTCCACTTAACTGATTTATCAGTTAGTGAAACTGTTGCTTTCAACATAAAGCTTTCTCCCTTACCAAGGGACATCTGTGTTTTGTTAAGAGCGATTGTGTCAAGAACAGAAAATCTGATGTTATGAGATTTACAATATTTTTCAGCCTCACTGCCCTGATAGCCGTAAACCGTCAGTTCATCAAGTGCATCGTACATTTGTGAAAAAGGATCTTCGTAGATTGTTTTTACGCTCTTAGGAATAACAACTTTTTTCAGACTATAGCATCGTGAAAACACATCCATGTCTAATTCAAGTACACCGTCAGGAATTGTTATTTCTTTTACTGAAGTACATCCCATAAAAGCACCGCTCCAGATATATTTTACCCCTTTCGGAATAACAATTTCTTTAATTTCCGGTCTGTCCACATGTCCGTGAGCCCAGTTTGTATAATTATATTCGAAAGCATTGTTGATAACCTTTACGTTGCTTGGAATAACTACTTTGGATGCCTTACCCTTATATGCAATCAGACATCCGGCACCGGCAATAACAAAATCGCCTTTTTGCTGTTCCAGCCATTTTGTACCTGCAAAAGTATCCTGTGATAATGTCGCAGTTTTAGGAACTGTAATGCTCGAAAGATTTTCATCACTAAAGAAAGCGTTCAACCCGATATCCTTAAGACCATCATACATAACAACCTTTTTTAGTTTCTTACAACCCTCAAAAGCACCAAATCTGATATATTCCACGCTCTTTGGCACAGTCACGCTTTCAAAACCGGAGCCTATAAACGCTCCTCTTCCGATTTCAGTAACCTTTTTACCATCAATTTTATCCGGAATTGACAAATTTTTTGCTTTTCCTCTGTAAGCTGAAATAATTGCTGTACCATCTGATCTTGTTGCATAGGAATAATCTCCGCTTTTTTTCTCACCATCATAAGTGGTAATCCAGCTATATCCTACTTTTTGAGCATACTGATGAGCAGCACTGCCTTCCTTACATATGATGCAGGCATAAGGAATCCCGACTATCAGGCAGTCACTGACCGTTTTTACACTGGACGGCACAAAAACTATGTTAACATCCTCAAATATTCCTCCGGGGTTATCATCATCCCATCCAATCTCTGATACTGTTTTCCCGTTGATTTTTTCAGGAATATTCAGCCTGTTGCTGCTGTGTTTTTTATTGACGGCACCAATGATTTTTACAGTTCCGTCACTTTTGACTATGTAATAGAACTCCC
>CACZPV010000059.1 GCA_902783065.1 uncultured Ruminococcus sp. | reverse complement strand
GTGCCGGCGATAACCATTATAACTGTCCGGTTGTTGCATATTATCCGGAAGTGATCAATGCAAATGTAAGAGGAATGGAAGATGTAAAACTTTTCCATGAATTTGTTGGTATCCACAGACCAAAGGATTTCCCGAAAAAGATACACGCTGAATTACTTAAATATTTTAATGATATTACCCTGAGAGAAGTAAAAGAGGCCTCTAAGGCTGCATATGCCGAATATGAAAATTATATGAAAAATATCAGAGAAAAGGGTAATGAAATCATCCGCCGTGCTGAGGAAGAAGGCAAGGAAATTATAGTTCTCGCAGGCAGACCATATCATGCCGATCCTGAGATCAACCATGGTATCGATAAGCTGATCACAAGCTTTGATGTTGCGCTTGTGTCTGAGGATATTGTCAGCAATAAAGAAGCAAAAAAAGTAAAAACAAGCGTTCTGAATCAGTGGACTTATCATTCAAGAATGTATGCGGCTGCTGAATATGTCAGTCATCATAACAACATGAATCTGGTACAGCTGGTATCCTTCGGCTGCGGAGTCGATGCGATTACTACCGATGAGGTCAGATCCATTCTCGAAAGACACGGTAAAATTTATACGCAGATTAAAATAGATGAAATTACCAACCTTGGTGCAGTCAAAATCAGATTAAGAAGTCTGCTCGCTGCTACAGACCGGCATGATGCTCAAGGATGAATGCCATACGGCTGAAATCCTTTCCTGCTAATATGGAATTTTCGGAAAAGGTGTGAGAAGATGGCAAAGTTAGTTTATGATAAAGCAGGCAGATTGGTATTTACCAAAGAAATGAAAAAGGAAAACTATACTATTCTTATTCCGATGATGGCTAAGATACATTTCAATATAATGAAAAATGTATTTATACATTACGGCTATCATGCGGTACTGCTTGAAAATGAAGGTCCCGAAATTGCACAGGTCGGGCTTAAATATGTGCACAATGATACCTGTTATCCGGCGCTGCTGGTAATCGGACAATTGATACACGCTTTGCAGAGCGGAAAATATGATGTGAATAAAACAGCGCTGATGATCACACAGACAGGCGGCGGCTGCCGTGCGTCCAACTATATTCATCTTCTGAGAAAAGCACTTGTTAAAGCAGGCTATGAAAATGTTCCTGTAATATCTCTGAATCTTTCCGGACTGGAAAAAAACAGCGGATTCAGTTTTACTATTCCGATGATAAGACGAGTTGCGGCAGGGCTTATTTACGGTGATATGATCATGGCACTGGACAATCAGACAAAGCCGTATGAGGTGAACAAGGGCGACAGTCAGGCGCTTGTGGATAAATGGATAGAAAAACTTACTGAAATCATGGCTGACGGTCATGGCTTTACCAAGAAGGAAATTGCCGAAAATCTTGACTGCATTGCCGGCGATTTTTCCAAGGTGAGGGTTAATAAGGTACCAAAAGTCAAGGTTGGTATTGTCGGAGAAATATACGTTAAATATTCGGGACTGGGCAATAATAATCTTGAGCAGTTTTTGTATGAACAGGATTGTGAGGTTAATCTGCCGGGTATTCTCGGTTTTGCACTTTTCAAAACTGATAACAGAATGGAAGATATTAAACTTTACGGCGGCAGCAGAGCCAAATATATTGTGGTAAAAAAGTTTTTTGATTATCTTACAGGTCTGGAAGAACTGATTATTAATAGTCAGAAGAAATACGGATTCCGCCCTAACGGCACTTATGCACATACTAAATCTCTTGTAAAAGGCATGGTTGGTTATGGCAGTAAAATGGGAGAAGGCTGGCTTCTGACGGGAGAAATGCTGGAATTAATTGAAAGCGGCTTTGAAAACATTGTTTGTACTCAGCCTTTTGGGTGTCTGCCAAACCATATTAACGGCAAGGGTATGATCAGACCGATTAAAATGCTTGATCAGAGAGCCAATATTGTTGCAATTGATTATGATCCGGGCGCACCGAAAGTTAACCAGGAAAACCGTATAAAGCTTATGCTTGCTGTCGCAAAAGAACAGATGGATAAGAATCAAGTTGATTAAAGCGAAAATGATCCGAGGTTGAAATCATGAAAAATTTTATCAGAGTAACAATTGATTCTGTTATATTATTTGCTGCCACGATACTGCCTGGCATCACAGCGGCATCAGGTTTATCTGCGTGGCTGTATGTTTTGGCTGGGATATTGTTTTTGTTGGTCAATATCTTTCCGAATATGTTTCGCAGATTGCCTGTCAAGCTGAAAACAGAGGAGGGCGGTGTTTATCTGCTGTGTTCCTTTCTTGTTTTGCTGATTCTGGAAACTGCTTACGGTATCATTGCAGGTGCAGTGTGGCACGGAATGTTCAGCGACCAGTTCTGGTTTGATGCGCTGATGATTTATGTTTCGGAACTGATTGTTTTTTGGAACGGTATTATCAGGGTATATGTTACTTCCTCCATGCTTGGCACAAGATGGAGAATCATTGGTATTCTATGCGGAATGATTCCTGTCGTAAATATTATAGTATTGATGCACATAATCCGCATTGCCGGCAGCGAAGTCGCAATGGAAGAACGTCGGATCATTAATAATGAAAAACGAAAAGACCTTGCTGTTTGCAAAACAAAATATCCGATAATCCTTGTCCATGGTGTATTTTTCAGAGATCTGGAAAAGTTCAATTACTGGGGCAGGATTCCGGAAGAACTGGAAAAAAACGGTGCGGTTTTGTATTACGGAGATCAGCAGTCTGCACTGAACGTAGAGGATAGCGCAAAAGAACTTGCAGAAAAAATACAGACTGTTATTAATGATACAGGGAGCAGAAAAGTTAATATTATTGCACATTCAAAAGGCGGTCTTGACAGCCGCTATGCAATTTCTTGTCTGGGTATGGATTTGTATGTAGCCTCTCTTACAACAATCAATACTCCTCATCATGGGTGTGAATTTGCAGAGTGGCTTCTAAACAAGACAACTGAAGGATTCCGCAGCGGTATAGCAAATAAATATAATTCAGCATTCAGACTGATGGGTGACGCTTCACCTGATTTTCTTGGAGCAGTAGGTGATCTGACAGCTTCAAAATGTGATGAGTTCAATAAACAGGTCATTGACAGTCCGGATGTATATTATCAAAGTGTGGGGAGCAAAATAAATAAAGCACTTACCAGTATTTTTCCGTTGAATTTTTCACATATGATTGCCAAATATTTTGACGGTCCAAATGATGGACTGGTTTCTGTGGAATCGTCAAAATGGGGCAGCAATTTTACATATCTGGAATCAAAATCTCCGGATGGTGTATCTCATGCTGATGTGATTGATCTGATGCGCCATGATAAACCTGATCTCGATATCAGAGAGTTTTATGTCGGGCTTGTAAACGGACTCAGAGAAAAGGGATTTTAATTTAAGCTGCCTGATGCTGACACTCTTTATTGAGGGGAGCGGAAAAATGAAAAAATGGGAAAATCTCCCCGTTGCTTTCCGGAATGAAGCAGTGCGGGAATATTACGATATACTTAAAAAAAAAGGTGCCAGTCTTATAATTAAACGAATTTTTGATATTTTTGTCGGACTGATTATTACAGTAATTGCGCTTCCGTTTATGCTGATCATTGCCGTATGGATCAAGCTGGATTCAAAGGGAACTGTATTATTCCGGCAGCGGCGTGTAACGACATATGGCAGGGTGTTCATGATATATAAATTCCGTACAATGGTATCTGATGCAGAAAAATCAGGCACACAAGTTACTGTCAGTCATGACAGCCGTGTTACAAGGGCAGGAAAGTTTCTGAGGAAATGCCGTCTTGATGAACTTCCGCAGCTTTTTAATGTATTAAAGGGTGATATGAGCTTTGTCGGAACACGTCCCGAAGTTGAATGTTATGTTGACAGGTATACAGATGAGATGCAGGCAACGCTTTTAATGCCCGCGGGAATAACCTCACTTGCCAGTATTAAATTCAAAGACGAGGAGAAGCTTCTTGACGGAGCAGAAAATCCGGATGATGTCTATGTTAATACTGTTCTTCCGCAGAAGATGAAGTATAATCTGGAGTATATCAGAAATTTTAATTTCTTTTATGATATAAAGCTCATGTTTATGACTTTTTTTGCGGTGTTAAAATAGTTTTTCACCGAAGCTTCTTTGTCCGGAGAGTTTCTCCGCATGCATTTCCTGAAAATTTATATTCATTCTTTTTCCTAAAAAACCTCTCCGGCAAAGCATGAAAAAGCCTTGCCGGAGAGGTTTTGTTTTCTGATTTGTACTAAGTCAACGACACAAATTCCCTGATTTTTTCATCATGTACCTGAATCTTGACGAAAAGGGACAGCTGAACTGAGATTAGTATCAGTGCTGTCTGCCGGTAGATTTCACCTCAGGAAAACACAGCGATAAATTTCTGAGAGCATCCAGACCGTCTTTGCTAAGTTCGATATATTGAGGCTGTACCGGTTTTTCATCGTATTTAAGAGCAGGCTCTGTTTTGGGATGTGAAACTATATCTGTATTTTTGATTACTCTGTTATATTCTCTTATATAATTCAAGCGCATTTTTTCTGAATCTTTCATTTTTCAACTTCCTTTCTGTGACAGAATCTATTATACTACAAAAATTTCTGTTTGTCAGTATCAATCAGATTATTTTTTACACAAATATATTACATTTCGACTCCGGCTGCTCGCTGACTTGGAAAAATGAGAGTATCCCTTGAATTTATTGTCGGATTGTTGTATAATCCGATTAGATAATAAATAAAACTGCATGTTTGATAATGGTTTAATCAGGAAAACACTGATCAGACCCGGTACTCATATCAAGCCGTAAGGCATTATTTATTCAGTGGTTCTTTAGTGTTGCCTTAACAATTTTGTTTGGGGGTGGATTTTTTGAGCCGTATTAACATCCGGAAAAAAGCTGATCTTCTTTTTAATTATTTCTGTAATGATTCTAACTTTCGCTTGGTTTTCCTTGGTTCCCTTTTATTTGCTTCGCTGAATGTTATCCGAATTTACTTTTATGTTCTGGCAGGTCTTTGTATGATCTGGGCAGCATGGCTTTTTGGATATAAAATGATTTATAAACAGCGGGTCCTTCGTGTGAGAAACCGTTGGCTGATTTACATTTTTTCTGTCTGCGCCTTCCTGACTTGTATTCTTCATCTGGGCAGCAACTTTTTTGTGAATGTGTATTACGTGTGTTATATGGCGGTTTGTTTTTTCTTTTTCTACGGTATTCATGCAGATAAAAGCCGTCAGAAATGTACTCGTGAGGTATGTCGCATACTGGATTTCATTAACATTGTAACGACCGTTATGATGATTGCTGGACTTGTTTTGCTGGCAATTTTTCCAAAGGGGTTCAGCTTTGAGGGAGATGCCTTTGCAATTCATCAGAATCGTTTCGTAGGTATTTTATTCAATGCCAATGTTACTGCCTTTTATGCGCTCATGGCACTGATTGCCTGCAATTTATTATGGGTTATCAGGCAATCCTCAGGTACGCTGACTAAAAAAATAAAGGTTTTATATATTGTTTGCGGTGTTGTCAATCTATTTTCACTGTTTCTTTCTGATTCCAATGACTCTTTGCTGATGTTGGTTGTATATCTTTGTTTTATTTGTTTTTATGTTATTTTTAAAGGTTACAAAAAAGGAATTGTTTCGATTATATTTCGGATAATTGCATTATTGCTGGCTTGTATCATTGTTTCGGCAGCACTGCTGGGGACAAGAACCCTTGTTCAGGAGGGTGTTTCAAATCTTCTCAGTCTTGTTTCACCGCACACACAGATATCGACCGGTGTTACAGCAAAACCCGGCGGAAATGTTGTTATTAAGCCGGATGACCGCCCGAAATCTACTACATTTGAACATCAGAATACTAATCTTGACAGCGGTCGTTTTAAAATATGGCGGCAGTCGATGGGACTGTTCAAAGAGTTTCCCATGATGGGCATTGGCAAAGCAAATATTGTTGATTACGGAAAAATATATCTCGGAGGTCTGAAATACGAGGATTTTCATAATGGGCTGATTACCATTGCTGTTAGCTACGGAACGGTTGGACTATTGATATTTATGGTATTTGCCATCACTGTTGCCAAAGCAATGCTGAAAACAATTTTTCGCTACCGCAGCGAAAACAGGCGTGACGGACGAGTATTGATGTATATTACTGCATTTTGTGCGGCATACTGTGTCTATTCCATGTTTGAGGTAGCGCTTCTGGTGGACATTTCTTACCGTGTAGTTATTTTCTGGCTGATGGTTGGTCTTGCAATGAGCTATGTGCGTTCATATGAACACTCTGCCCTGCTTGCCGGTGAAAATATTCCCGCACGCAGCCGTACTTTGCATCGTATTGCGGCATACAATTACCGGAAGCAGCGCATACACTAAAAAATTACAGAAAGGCAGATTTTCATGAAAGACGGATTTCTTCGTGTTGCAAGTGCGACACCAAAAATTAAAGTTGCTGATTGTGAGTATAACACTGCGGCAATTATTGCACAAGCAGGAGAAGCGGCAGAAAATGGTGCTTCTTTAGTGGTTTTTCCTGAGTTATGCATAACAGGATATACATGTCATGACCTTTTTTTACAGCGCAGTCTGTTGACAGCAGCAGAAAATGCCCTGAGAGAAATCATGGAGGCTACAAAAAAATTGGAGGCTGTTATTATTGTAGGACTACCTGTTGCTGACAAGGGTTCCTTGTTTAATTGTGCAGCTGTGATTTGTAAAGGTAAACTGTTGGGACTACCGGCTAAGAAATATATTCCTAATTATTCAGAATTTTATGAAATGCGTCATTTTACCCCTGCAAAAAAGACTGCATCAAAAACAATATTCGGCGAAAGTGTCCATTACGGACAAGATATGATATTTGAGTGCATCGATATGCCTGAATTTCGTTTTGGAGTAGAAATCTGTGAAGATTTATGGACGCCGGAGCCGCCTTGCGGAAAACTTGCAAAAGGCGGTGCTTTGATTATTGCCAATCTTTCTGCAAGCGACGAAGTAATCGGCAAGGCTGATTACAGAAGAATGCTTGTAAGATCCACTTCAGCAAGACTGTTTTCTGCGTATATTTATACCAGTGCAGGACAGGGAGAAAGCACTCAGGACCTTGTATTTTCAGGCCACAGCATGATATGTGAAAACGGTGCAGTTCTTGCAGAATCAAAGCGCTTTACAACCGGAATTATTTATGCGGACATTGATCTTCAGAAGCTTGAGTATGAACGCAGACATGCGAATACATTTACTGATGCAGATGATTTGTATATCGAACGATTCAGCCTTCCTATGAAGGAGCTTGTTCTTGACCGATATATAAGCAAAACTCCGTTTGTGCCGGCGAATAAAGCAAATCTTGACGAAAGATGCGAAGAAATCCTGACCATTCAGGCAGCAGGTCTTGCATCGAGAATTGAACACACAAATGTAAAAACTGTGGTAATCGGATTGTCAGGCGGTCTGGATTCCACACTGGCACTGATTGTAGCCGTTCATGCAATGGATATGTCAGGACGTGACAGAAAGGATATCATTGCTGTGACAATGCCATGTTTCGGAACCACAAAGCGTACCAAAAGCAATGCTGAGATTCTTGCTGAAAGTTATGGGGTAAGCTTCAGGGATATTGATATTTCAAAGTCGGTTACACAGCATTTCGAGGATATTGGTCAGGAACTCACAAACTTTGATGTAACCTATGAAAACGGTCAGGCAAGAGAACGCACACAGGTATTAATGGATATTGCCAATAAAACCGGCGGGTTTGTAATAGGCACAGGTGACCTTTCGGAACTGGCGCTTGGATGGGCAACGTATAACGGCGACCACATGTCGATGTATGCGGTTAATGCGTCAATTCCAAAAACACTGGTACGGCACCTGACAAGTTTTGAAGCAGATCACAGTGAAGGTCAGCTAAAGGAAGCATTGATGGATATTCTGGATACTCCTGTAAGTCCTGAACTGCTCCCGCCAAAAGACGGCGAAATTTCGCAGAAAACAGAAGATTTGGTGGGACCATATGAGCTGCATGATTTCTTTTTGTATTATTTTGTTCGTTTTGGATTTACAGCAGAAAAGATTTTCCGTATGGCCAAGATTGCTTTTGCCGGAGAATACAATGATGATACCATAAAAAAATGGCTTCAGGTATTTATCAGGCGGTTCTTTTCACAGCAATTTAAACGTTCCTGTCTTCCGGATGGTCCTAAAGTCGGAACGGTTACACTTTCGCCGCGCGGCGACTGGCGTATGCCCAGTGATGCTTCAAGTGCTGTGTTCGGTTTATAAATTTTCGTTTGCCAGCTGCGGCATACTGCAGCTGGCAATTAGCTTTCCGCAGCCATTTACTCTTTAAAACAGTCCCCTTACTGTTTTGAATTTACCCTTAGCGGAGTGATTGTCAGGAAAAAGATGTCATATTCTGCGAGCGTAACGAAATGGACTTTGGAAAATACAAGCTTACTCAAAGACTCAAGCGAAACTTTATTACTTATAGTAAACGTCATTGAAAATTTCCTTTTGTCATTGTGAGGAACGAAGTGACGAAGAATCTTATCAAAGATTGTTCGCTTACGCTCAGGATGACATTATGAGCAAAAATTTTTGTCGTTCACTATAAGTTGACGACATGGATAGGAAAGGACATTTTGGGAACTAAAGTTTCAAAAAATTGTCTGCATATAATTCGAAAAAGCTGCATATTATATATTGTTACAATAAAAAAACAGCTGACCGATGATTATTTTTGAGCAAAATAAATAATGTTTATAATTATCCTTGACAAACGCCGCTTAGAGTGATATAATTATTAAGCGCTTGAGAAAAGTTAATATCGCGGAGTGGAGCAGGTGGTAGCTCGTCGGGCTCATAACCCGAAGGTCGTTGGTTCAAGTCCAGCCTCCGCAACCACTGAAAAACGGCTTAAACAGTAAGTTTGAGTCGTTTTATTTTTTTGTTTGTGATTGTATAGTATCTAAAATTCTAATGCAGTTCTAAAAATTATCAAAAATAGGCTTTATAATACTTTGAGTTCTCTTGTAATAGCATCTGCCATTTCCTGTTTAGTTGATGTGTCAACGTGTGCGTATGTATCTGCTGTAAAGGCGTAACTGCTGTGTCCAAGAAGTTCTTGTATATCTTTCAGGCTGTAACCCTTTGAAAGATAATAGCTTGCTGTACTGTGTCTAAGGTCATGAAATGTTATGTGC
>CACZPV010000058.1 GCA_902783065.1 uncultured Ruminococcus sp. | reverse complement strand
GCGGAAAAACCCCTGATGATCTCGGAATTGATAATAAGCCGGCTGCCGTTTCTGCCGTCGGAGCACTTCTTCTGTACCTGACAAGGACACAAAAGGTCGGCTTGCAGCGTATATCTGACATTGAAGTTTATAAGGAAGAACAATATGTGCATCTTGATTTTAATACCAGACGAAATCTTGAATTGACGGAGCCGCTTAACAGTAAAAACAAAAATGCTTCCCTTCTGTCTGTGCTGGATAAAACAAAAACTTCTATGGGTAAGCGTCTGATCAGAAGCTATATCGAAAAACCCCTCGTCAGTATAGGGAAAATAACCCGACGGCAAAATGCAGTTTCAGAATTGTATGAAAACATACGAATGAGAACTGAACTAAGAGATGCACTGGCAGGAATGTCCGATATTCAGCGTGTGATAACCAGAGTAGTGTACGGTTCAGCTAACGCAAGAGAACTGCGCTCTCTTTGTGCAACGCTTAAACATCTTCCGGATATCAGGAAAAGTATAGAAACCGCACAAAGCGGCATGCTGAAGGATACTTTCGCTAAAATAGATCTGCTGGAAGATATTGTGGAATTAATCGATCTCTCTATTGATGAAGAACCTCCTTTTTCTGTACGGGAGGGCGGTATAATTCGTGAAGGCTGTTCAGAGGAACTGGATGAACTGCGTGACGATATGAACGGCGGATCACAGCATCTTACCAGAATTGAAGCCAGAGAACGGGAGAAAACAGGGATACCTAAACTAAAAATCGGCTATAACAGAGTATTCGGCTATTATATCGAAGTGACCAATTCCTATAAAAATATGGTGCCTGATACCTATATCAGAAAGCAGACTCTGACCAATGGTGAACGTTATATTACAGAGGAGCTGAAAAATCTTGAACGGCGTATTCTCGGCGCAAAAGACAGAGCTAATGAACTTGAATACGCAATATTTGAAAAAATAAGAAAAACCGTGGCAGCAGCTTCACAGAGGATTTCTGACAGCGCATCAGCTGCCGCAGAATTGGATGTTATTGCATCTCTGGCACAGGCAGCAACGGATAATAATTATTGCTGTCCGGTGATTAAAAATGATGGTTCAATCAAAATATCTGATGGACGTCATCCGGTGGTAGAAAAGCTGATAGACAACGTGCAGTTTGTACCAAATGATACTGAACTTGATCTCAGTGAAAACCGTACTGCTATTATTACCGGTCCGAATATGTCCGGTAAATCAACCTATATGCGTCAGACTGCGCTGATTGTACTGATGGCTCAGATCGGCAGCTTTGTACCGGCTAAAAGTGCTGAAATTTCCGTAGTTGACAGTATTTTTACACGTATTGGTGCTTCGGATGATCTTTCTACCGGTCAGTCAACTTTTATGGTTGAGATGAATGAGGTGGCATACATACTGAAAAAAGCAACCAAAAACAGTTTGCTGATTCTGGATGAGATAGGCAGGGGTACATCAACTTATGACGGTATGAGTATTGCAAGAGCAGTGCTTGAATATGTTGCTGATCCGAAGAAATTAGGTTCAAAGACACTTTTTGCAACACATTATCATGAACTGACAGTGCTGGAAGATAAGATGAATGGTGTAAAAAACTATAATATTGCAGCAATTAAGCATGGAGATGATATTACATTTCTGAGGAGAATTATCCGCGGAGCAGCGGACGAATCTTATGGTGTGGAAGTTGCCAAACTTGCCGGACTGCCGGATAGTGTGATAGAAAGGGCAAAAAAGATTCTTAAGAAGCTGGAAAGTGATACGCCGAAACGTATTGTGAAGCCTAAAAAAGATACACAGGAAGAAATACAGATGAGTCTTATCAAAGAGGAAAGCCCTGTTGAAAAAAGACTCAAGGAAATTGATATAAATGCGCTGACTCCAATGGAGTCAATGAATATTTTGTTTGAATTAATCAAAATGAGTAATACATGAAAACCGGTATTGATGAACAGCAAGAATTTAATTATTATGAAAAGCTTTATTCATTGATTTGAGAAATCAATCGAAAGTTGCGCTTCTTTTGCTACCCTTCCAGGCAGAGGGGATTGTATTGGATGGCTGAGTTCGTGCGCAGCACAACCTCAGCCCGGATAAACGGATTCATGTAATACATAGATTCTTAGAGAAGCGGTGAAAAAATGGGAATCATTAATGTCCTTCCAAAGCATATTGCAGAACTGATAGCTGCGGGAGAAGTAATAGAAAGACCAAGCTCTGTGATTAAGGAACTGGTAGAAAATTGTATTGATGCAGGTGCTAAAAACATAACTGTGGAGATACAAAACGGCGGTACAACTTTTATGCGTGTAACCGATGACGGCTGCGGTATTAAAGCAGAAGATGTTCGTTCGGCTTTTCTGCGCCATGCTACCAGTAAAATTACACAGAGGGATGACCTTGATGCGATAGGAACTCTCGGATTCCGTGGAGAGGCACTTGCGTCTATTTGTGCTGTTGCTAAGGTGGAGATTCTTACCAAACATTTTGAGGAACAATTCGGAGTGCGTTATTCGATTGAGGGTAGTGAGGAAAAAAG
>CACZPV010000057.1 GCA_902783065.1 uncultured Ruminococcus sp. | reverse complement strand
GCACGGAGCAAAGTGAGGAAACATCTGTCGAAACAGAAAGTTCCTACAGTGATGAATCCTCATATCAAAGCAGCTCTTATGAAGAAAGTTATGATAACAGCTCATATTACGAGGAAAATTCAGAGTATATTAATCAGACAAGCTACAGCGGTGAAGACAGCGAAGATGAAAGCTCCTACGAAGAAGAATACAGCGAAGAAGAAAGCAGCATCGACGACTATAGTACAGAAAGCACAGAAGAATCTGCTCAGGAAAGTTCACAGCTGTCAGTAGCTGACCCTTTTGCAAAACTGATGGGAATGAATTATATTTTACCGGCAGACGATCCTAATTTTGTAGCTGATAAGAAGAAGGATGAAACCAACGAAATTGCTGCCTCTGTCAAAAACAACAGCGGGCTGATGAATACACCGCCTATCCCTCTTTCAGAATCATCCTCTGAACTGCAGTTTGTTGCGGAAGAAGATGATACTACCACACTAACAGGCATTATCATATGGTCAATAATCGGTATTATAATAACAATACTGCTTATTTTGATTATAAACCTCAAGGGCGGTGGGGATAATTTTGCTTTCGGCAGGAAGCGTTATCGTAAAAACAACTACGCATCTCCTCATAAAAAATATAAATTTTCAGGAAAATAATTCAGGCGGCGGATAAATATCCGCCGCCTGAATCTTATTTAGTATGATCCGTGTAAAAAACCATTCATCTGTTCATCATCAGAAATAGTTCTTTGCAGCTGTATTATACAGATACATTGCCTTTACAAGGTTGGAAAGATCTGCATATGTTTCTGCCATTGTTGCATTATCTTCGCAGGTTTTCAAAACGATATATGCATAAGACAACGGACAACACTCTATTGTATGAGTTGTATCTTCAACAGTAATGGAAATTTTGAATTTTTTATCCAGCTTATCAGCTGCAATATTTGCAACCTGTACATAAGTTTTTCCATCCATTGTTCTGCTTTCTACTGTCTGGTTATTTACCTTGAATGTGGGAGTTACACCATCATCTGCTTTAAAGTACAGACGGAACTTTGTCTTGTCGTTAGCAACCAATGAATAACCTTGAATGGTAATTCCATCCGGAACATCACCTGCTCTGACAGCGGCATATTCTTTAAGTTCTTCAGCATTTACAGCAGACAGATCTGCCAGAGATCTTCCGGTAAGATCAACGTTTTCATTAAAGCACTTCTCTGCATATGCGCCATAAGTTGACATCTTATCGCAAAGTTCCAGCAATTTTTCATCTGACGAACTTGATTTTGCAGAATCAAAGTATTTATTAACGGTTGAAGTATAGGATGTACCGACAGAACTATTATTTTTATAAAGAGTAATTTCATTGTTGCTGCTGTCCAGAACTTTTATAGTGATATCCGAACCCATCTCATTAGCACGTACAGGATAAGTGAACTTATAGTATTTGTAATATGCACTGCTGGAATCAGTTATAAAAGCATCCTCAGCCGGAACTGTAATTTCACCTCTCGGACCATCCATTATAATGGTGTACGCATTGCTGACAAGGCTCAGATAGAAATTCAGTCCGATATCACCGTTGAGTGTAAGGCTGGTACCAACCACACTGTTAAGCGCATTATATACGCTGACCTTACAGGAAGCTGTCTTTGCAGTTCCCATTGCGTCTTTCACTGTTACATCTATGGTCTTTTCACCATCTTTATCAAATGTCAGTGTTGCAACATTTCCATTAACATCAGAGGGATTGATGGTAATATTACTTGACAGGAAAGAATATGTCTTATCTCCGAAACCGCCGCTTGCCTGTGCTGTGAAGGTTACTGTTGTACCTACCTGCACTTCTGATGCGGAAGCTATTAACGACACTTTTATAGGATCTGTTACCTGAATCTGAATTTCCTGAGTAACGGCAGTGTTTTTAGAGTCTGTAGCTGTAGCCACAACTGTATATGTACCCTTCTGATCAACCGGGAAAGAATACTTCCAGTCGTTCACATAATCATTGCTTGCCTCTGAAGTTCCGTTTACGGCTGTCTGATCAGGTGCTGTGCCCACAAAGCTGAAAGTCACATTTCCCTGACCGCCGGTTTTCTTTGCTGTCACTGTTACAGTATCACCAATGTATGCAAAGGTCTTATTGTTCGATGTGTTAATTGACAAAGAAAGTGGAATTGTGTACACAATCATAAAAGTGCGTTCTGCAACACCGACATAATTTCCCGTACCGGTGATCGTTACCTTAGCGGGATTATCTGTACTGCTGATAGAGTAGTTATTGGAATAACTTATCGTATAATCCTCACCTTCAACAAGAGTCTTTTCTCCGTCTGTAATAGTTACCGCAGGCTTTTTTGCATTTCCATCATATTCTACTTCTGTATATTCAAGTGAAATATCACAGTCGTTAATATTCTTTGTTTCAACAGTGCTGTTAGGATCAACAACCGTCACATTCATCGATCTGATAAAAGAAGAACCTGAAGAACCTGATGCAGTGTATATAGATGCTTTTAACTGGTGTGTTCCGGTTGAGTAAGGTGTAATCGAAGTATATACTTGTTTTGTATCAGTATATCTGAAAGTATTCATATTATCTGTACTAAAATACTGGCTTTCGTAACTAAACCATTTATCAGCAGTGGAACCCCTAGTAACTGCGCTGGGAACAAGATATGCGTAAGTATTCTGAGTAATTTCTCCACGCAGCTTGTAAGAAATCTGGCATTTTTCGTCAAGGTTTATATTAGAGCCATCCACTGTGTTTGTTCCATCCAGTGCAACCTCTGTTGTAATACCGGATTCCCCCTGAACAAGAAATCCTGTAATATTATTGAGATAATCTTCAAGGATTCTTATTCTTGTATTGACGGTCTGATCTGCCTGTGACATTTTTTCATCAGAAGCCACCGTACCCGTATCAAGATTGTTTGTTCTTATGCAGACAAAAAGCTTATTTGCGTTACCCTTTACATTAACAACACCTACTCCGATATTATTAACGCCGCTGTTTGTCAGAGCCTGATCCCAGTTAATTACATTCGTTCCGTTACTGTTAATGTAATCCACAATCTGTGAAGCATCATCCGCCTCCAGAAATGCATCTGCTTCAAGGCAAATATGAGTTGTATCTGTTTCACGGTAAGCTGTTGATGTCAGATCAGCATCACTCAGATTAATAGAAAGCTCCGCTGCTCTTTCCATTGCCTGTTCAGTAAGATTATCCTCAAGAGTAAGTTCCGACAATCCCTGAGAAGTTCTGTACTGATTGATTTGATCATAAACACTTTTTGCCATCTGATATTTTTTAGTAACATCACGTATTGCACTTTCATAAAGCACCAACGATTCGTCCACAGCCGACGCTGTATAAGATGTCACTGCAAAGGCAGATACTATCATTACTGCTGACAAAACAGTGCTAACAGCCCGCTTGAATATTGTCCCTTTCATTAAATTCAATCCTTTCTTAAATAAAAATGATTTGATCCATCAGCAGACATACCATACACATATTCATCTGCAATCGATAGGAGATAATTAATTATATCATATTATTATTACATTTTCAACATAATTTTCAAATTTTAGAAGATTTATATATGAATTACTTATGAATTTGTAAGAAATTCATATCCGATTACTTCGTTTTCGCAGTACAATTCCTCCGATAACACCACCTATGCCCACCAAAATGCCTATTGCAATCAAAGCAATTGCTATACCGTTAAAGATCGATGTCATAACATCCATCCCTCCCGGTTGAGAAACATAAATATAATTCGAATAATTATTCGGGTCACAATAAATTGTCACTGTTTCTGCATTTATAATTCCTGACAATTCAGCAGTATACTCGTTATCTTCCTTATCTGAATAACGAACACGGGTAACATACTTATAATCATCATAAGATCCTGTTCTTTCTGTTCCGACAATAATTGCCGTTACTTCGTCATAATCCTTGATTTTTTCGGCACTGGTGCTCATTACCGCCGATATGATCAAAAAAACAACTCCTACGAATATTGTCGTTACGGCAATAAAAATACCTGCTGCTGTAATTATGACCCAGGCATTGCTTTTAGCGGTTTTGGCAATTTGTTTACCCGTGTTAACAATCGGATCGCTTCCCTGATAATGATAATTGTTGTTCATTTTTTCTGCATCTCCTTTGTTTTTTTACAGCTTTGAAAAACTCAGCCATTCTACAAATGACAAAATTTTCTCAATTATACCACCCTTTTCTTATAATGTACAATCATTTTTACGATTCTGTTTTTATAATCTTTCAGGCAATCACCTGAAAGGTGTACTTTTTTACCATGCCGCTTCCCGATGAGAAGCGCAGATAATAGTGGACGGCGGTCCGCAGCATTTATTTTTTACCACTATTGACGAAAAAGATATTTGATGATAGAATACTATTAAAAAATTATATTTTTTACTTACAATTTAAACACAAATCAGATTATCTGTTATTATTTTCAGCCGATTGTATAAAGGCGGGCGGACACCTCGCCAAAACCCGAAAAGCTTTGAAAAGCGGAGAAAATTGTAAAAGTGTAAACACCAAAATCCGCATAAACAGACGATTTTTGACTTTTACAATCAGCTATGTTATTATTTTTTTGCGGAGGATGATAAGAAATGAACAGTACTCACAAAAATCCGATCACTTACCTTTTTTATATAATTGCCGGGATTCTTATTCTTTCAGGAATTATAATTGCAGTAAAAGTTAATCTCGCTGCCGGAGAACGCGAAAACCTGAAAAACACCTACGTAGAAACGCAAGGCATTATTGATTCGGTCGAAACCAATATAGTAGCAGCTGAAAGTACAGAAAAAGTCGTATTGGCTCATTATGAAGTTGACGGCAAAGTTTATGATAATGTCAGGATTTATGATTTTCCGGCAACTGTAAGAAAAGGCGACAGTATAACAATTTATTATGATCCCGAAAATCCTAAGGTTATCATTCAAAACCCCGGTAAAGGCAGCATTTTTGGAGCTAACGCAATAAGTCTGATTCTGGTAGTGGCTGGTTTTGCGGCTTTGGTATTCTCCGGAAAATTCACCAGGAGCCGTTCTGATATCAATTATGAAAGCAGATTCAAACCTTATGATGAATACGGCGGAGAAACTACCGAGCGAGCCGGTACTCTGTTCGACCGTGAGGTTGATCCGAGCGAACTTGTACTTGATGATCCTACAAAGCATCGTATTCGCAGACGCCAATCAAGACATAAAAAGTACTGATACTATTCATACTGATCTCCGATAAAAAATTGGTCATTCCGATATCAACAACGGAATGACCAATTTTTATTCATACGGTACTTCCTCATGAAGCACCTTGCTGCCGAGCCGATTCGCCCATGATTCTGTAAAACAGGAATAATAGGAAATATGTTTTCTTTTTCTGAGTTTGACAAAAAACGGCAAACCACACCATGTAAACGATATCAAACCAATAATCGGCAAATAAAGCGGTCCAAG